>CASBQJ010000415.1 GCA_949127705.1 Synechococcales cyanobacterium PMM_0085 | reverse complement strand
TTTGTCGAGATCGAAGAGCTGCTGGTGGAAGGGCTGGTGCATGTCAGTTCACTCAAAGACGACTGGTACGAATATCGCTCGCGTCAGCAAAAGCTAGTGGGGCGCAAAAACCGCAAACAATATCGATTGGGCGATCGCGTCGAAGTGCAAGTTAAGAGCGTCGATTACTACCGTCAGCAAATTGACCTGGTGGCCGTTGGCGGTGGCAGTGAAGCCACTGACGACGACGACGACCTGCCCTTAACCGAGGCCGAACTGAATGGGGATAATGAACAACAGTCGGACGAAGCCTATGATTAAGAGGATGAGGGATGTTCGGCTTTGCCGTACTCCTTCCTCTTCCTCTTCCTCTTCATCCTTCATCCCGTGTCTTCTTCCTCTCTCCCGCTTATCCTTGGTATTACAGGCGCATCGGGTTTAATTTATGCCGTGCGCGCCCTCAAATTTTTATTAGAGGCCGACTGCGCTGTTGAACTGGTAGCGTCCAAGTCCACCTATATGGTGTGGCAGGCCGAGCAATCGGTGCGGATGCCGGTAGAGGCCGTCCAGCAAGAGCAGTTTTGGCGGCAGCAGGCAGGGGTAGAAACGGGCGGCAAGCTCACCTGCCATCCCTGGGGCGATGTGGGGGCTACCCTGGCTAGCGGCTCGTTTCGTACCGCTGGCATGGTGGTGATGCCCTGTAGTATGAGCACGGTGGCCAAGCTGGCCGCAGGGCTGAGCTCCGATTTGCTAGAGCGCGCCGCAGATGTGCAGCTCAAGGAAGGACGCAAGCTGGTAATTGTGCCCCGCGAAACGCCGTTTAGCCTGATCCACCTGCGGAATCTGACGACGCTGGCCGAAGCCGGAGCCAGAATTGTCCCGGCGATTCCGGCCTGGTATCACAATCCTCAGTCCATTGAAGATTTGGTCGATTTTGTCGTGGCCAGGGTGCTAGACCAGGTGGGGCTGGATTGTGTGCCGCTGCGGCGCTGGGAAGGGCATTTGGGGAAGGATGAGGGGTGAAAGATGAGGGAGGAAGGGCGATAGGATCACCTAATTCTGAAGATCCCAGGGGAAAAGGTCTACCACGCCTCAACTTTCAAGCTCCAAGAGATTGTTTCAAGGGGATGCGAATGGTGAATTCTGTCCCCTGTCCCAGTTGAGACTGACACGCTAGGGTACCGCCGTGCCGCTGCACCACAATTTGATAGCTGATGGACAGCCCTAATCCGGTGCCTTTGCCCACAGCTTTAGTGGTAAAGAATGGGTCGAAGAGGCGATCGCAGGTTTCAGGAGACATGCCAATCCCGCTGTCTCGGATTTGGATCACGGCTGTTCTTTGAGCCGGAGAACCGTCTGGAGCAGATGAGCTAGATGGCGTTGTGATCAATTCGGCTGGGACAACGTTGGGTTCGCAAACTAGCTCTGTATGAATGTGAATCGTACGCGGCTGCGGACGACCATCAAGAGCATCAATCGCGTTAGCCAAAATATTCATGAATACTTGGTTTAGCTGTCCGGCGTAGCAGTCAACGGGGGGCAGATGCCCATACTGTTTCACCACTTCAATCCCGATGCCATCAAACCCTCGGCGCAGTCGGTTTTGCAATATTAATAGGGTGCTATCAATCCCGTCATGAATATCGACAGGTTTCTTTTCCGATTCGTCTAGCCGTGAAAAATTGCGTAGAGAAAGGACAATTTGACGAATGCGTTCGGCTCCAATTTTCATTGAAGACATGAGTTTTGGTAAGTCGTCGCTAATAAATTCGGTATCAATCGTCAGGAGCATTTCCTGAATATCTTTGGTGGGTTTTGGGTAGCGAAGTTGGTATAGATTTAGCAATTGCAATAGATCTTTGGCATAGTTGCGGGCATGCACAAGATTGCCATTGATAAAGTTGACTGGGTTGTTAATTTCGTGGGCAATGCCTGCCACCATTTGCCCAAGGCTCGACATTTTTGCCGTTTGAATCAGCTGGGCTTGGGTGCCTTGCAGGGTGTATAGGGCTTGGCTCAACTGCTGGGCTTGAGTTTCAGCTGCGATCGCCGCTTCTCGGCTTTTGGCATACAGATCTGCCTGGTCGATGCCAACTGCCACTTGATCGATCACCGCTTTTAATAGCTCTACTTCGCTATCGCTCCAGATCCGGGCAGTGCGGTGGCAGCATGAAATTGCGCCTAATCGACCCGAGTGGGTTTCTAACGGCATCATGAGCTTGGCAACAGAACCTGTGTAGGCCAATGCGGCGGCGATCTCAGGGGTGATCGGTTCTGCCTGACTATTCTCAACCCGCAGCATTTCGAGGTTCAAAATCTTTTGCGCCAGTCCAGAGGTGCGCTCTGCTGGATAAACACCCATCAGGCTAGGTACCGTAGCCCCATGCGCTTCATGGCTCATCACCAAACTCGTCTGGATGCCGTCTGATTGATACCAAAGAAAATGACAGCGGTCTATTTTTAACAGTGACCAGATTTCGCTAACGGTGGTTTCTAAAATTGCTTCCAGGTTCAACGACGACCGAATTTGGCTAGCTAGTCGAAACAGCAATGCCTCGCGCCGACTGAGCAATTCTGCTCGCGCCCAAGTGCGATCAACAGCCATGGCAATATTGGTCGAGATCCAGTTCAAGGTGGTGAGGGCAACTGGGCTAAGGGACTGCTGGCTCAAGATGGCCATCACGCCTACTAATCGATCTTCGACAATCAGCGGATAGGCGGCAAAGGCCAGGATTTGGGCTTGTTCCATCCAGTTGCGCGCGCCAATGCACATGTCGCCTGGAACGGTGTTGGTGAGGTAGGGCTGGCGGGTCTGCGCCACAAATCCGATCACAGAAATGCCCAGGGAAATTGGGGATTGAAATTCTTTGGGTAGCGATCCGGTGCTGGCCTGGAGTTGTAGGAGATGAGTTTCAGCCTCAAACGTCCAAATATGAGCCGAAAAGGCGTCGAGCGCATTGACCAACTGAGCCGTAGCCCGCCCTAAAATCTCGACTACGGTGCCGCCCTGGGCTAGGCTCACCCCGACGTTTGCCCCCAGTTCTGCTAAATGCGATCGCACTCGCCATTCCTGTTCGATAGCGTTGTGTTCGATTACATGGCGCTCAGTGCGCCGCAGTTCTAGCTGTGCCATGACTTGCCGACCCAGTGCCTGTAGGCCAACCCGCTGTTCTGGAGCCAGCGATCGCACCTGCTGATCGAATACGGCCAACACCCCGACCGCCACCCCACCCACACCGAGCAGCGGCACCCCTGCATAAAACCGCAGCCTTGGCGCAGCGGTAACCACTGGCTCAAACAGAAACCGCTCATCTATCCGCAAATCGGCTACCTCCAACACCCCACTCTGGTGCAGCGTGTGCTCAAAACAGGCCGCCAGCTGGCAGGGCTGGGCCGCTGTCCAGCCGATTATCGCCTTCAACCCATAGCGTTCTGTGCCAATTGAGCTAGGCTGCCCACCTTGCAAAAAAGCAATCAGCGCCATCGGCGTTTGGCACACTTGAGCCGCCAGCCGCGCCACCTCGTCGAATGCATCGTCTGGCGCGCTGCCGCCCATGTGGTACTGGCGCAACACATCCAGCCTGATTGCATCCTCTGGCGATATATGGGACGGATCAGTTGATCGATTCATTGCCATGAGTATCCAGTTGAACGGCTCAAATCAGAGGCGGCAAACAAACTTGAACTCAGCACCAAGATCTCTCAACCGTCCGCTGCATTTGAATGGTTAGACATTAGATACTAGCGGCAAACGACGAATACGAATACGGCTTGGCTCAACCGTAATGGCTGAACCTTGGTCTAACTCCTCCTCACACTCAGCAATTACTATCATCAACAGATCCGTTAATGCTTGGGAACGTAACCTTTCTATCCGAATGCGAATGACTGAAGGAAAAATTGCTTCATCAAGTGCCAGCAATGTATGAAAATCTGCATCAAGCGTAGCAACAGCACGTTCTTCTTCTCTAGCTCTCTGGATGATTTCTGCATCCTCGGCTTCAGACATTCCGATTTCACCCACATGGATAGTATCGATACCTGCATTACGCAACAACGCTGCCGCAGAGAGTGGTAATCCCTGATCAAGCAACAGTTTCATAGCGATTGGGTAAATTAATAATGCGATCGTCTAGGTAAGAAGATACAAAAATTAGGGCTTGTCGGATATCTTCATTTTCTAACTCTGGGAATTCTTGACGCAGTTCTTCTCGATCAGGATAACTCGCCAGTAACTCGATCACCCGCCGAACGGTAAGACGGAGATTACGAATGCAAGGCTGACCATTCATACGATTTGGATTAGTTGTTATTCGATCTAATTTCATGAGCATAATCCTAGTTCTTTACAAAAGTCGTCATCATATATTGCTTTTTCCCAATTTTGAGCAGCTTTAACTTGTTTAATATTTACATATTCTGCATTCTGAAAATTCACCCCTTGGACATTAGCATGACTAAAAACAGCATCAAAAAGATTAGCATCCTGAAAATTGGCGTTCGAGAGATTAGCGCCCTGAAAGTTCGCATTTCTGGCTGTCACGGTGCTTGCTCTTGGGCTCTTTCTTCCCATTTCGAGATTTCTCTGAGAAAGACGATTACGGCAATCAGTAAACCAAGTTTGCCCAGAGAGTCAAGAACTTTGATAAATGTGAATTTTTCTAGCCAAACCGCAAGCTGATGGGAAAACAGAAGTGTGACTAACAGAAGAATGGCGATCGCAAGCCAAACACCCCATTCCTCCCGTAAAGTATTCCAGAGTAAAGCTCTTAGAGTTCTCCGCTTGGGTCATCTGCTTGCCATTTTACTCGCACTCATTCAAAATCGAGCCAAATCTATTATCCCTCAGAATTTCGGCCGAGAAGGACAAGTATACGTTTAGAGGTTTATTGCACTCTGATGTCTGATTGATGTCTGATGTCTAACTCAGAGAGGAGGCGATCGCATTTGAGCCTTCACGCAACTGAGCTGGAAGTCCCAGCCCAGCCACCAGCCTAAACCGGCGGCCTACTGGCTCGGAAGCGGCTGCACCGCAGAGTCTGCCGGAGCAGTTTGTCCCGTTTGGCACTGACAAATCAGACCCGGCAGCACCTGCTCAATTGCAGCGGCAATCACACCAATACGAGCCTCCGCATCTTCCACTATATTTCCCACATCTCGCGCCACCCGTGCCACTTCTACCCCATTGACCAACAGCGTCTGAGTAGGATAGTTTTGCAAAAATTCTAACAGCGAAATGCGATCATCTTCACTGACCGACAGCACCACCGCCGACCGCAGCGCCTGAATATTGGTATCTCGATTCGCAGCAGCAGCCAGATTTCCGAACTGAAACAGCGCATACTCTCCGGGTAAAGAGTTAAGCGCCTCGTCAGCAAACTTGAGCGTCAGCGGGACTTCGCTAGTGAGTAAAGCCCGAAGGTTATCGGGATCGACGTTAGCAAAATCCAGATAAAACCTGAGCGTGCGCGAAATTTGCCCCGTTTCGGCTAGGGTAGCCAAATCTTCGACCGGGACAGATTTCCTCAGCGGGCCATAGGTAAACGTAATGCGATCGGCAGCCTGGGCAGGCGCAGCACTCCCAATCGCCGCTGCACTTAGGATTAAACTCAGTCCCACAATCTGGGGTGTGACGCGGATAAACCAATGATAAATGTGTTGCACAGACACAGCCATAGCGTTATTTGGATGCAGAAGAATGTGTTTACTTAGACTCTGGCACTGCGGCGGACTGTGAAGACCCAGCAGGCTCAGTAGAGCGTTCGGCGGGTGCCGCTGAGATCGTCGGCGCAGCAGCAGCTTCAGGCGATTGAGTTTCAGGCGATTGAGTTTCAGGCGATTGAGTCGCCGCCGCCGGAATACAGTCTGCCGCCGTTGCCGTCGTTGCCGCTGTTGCAGCCGTGCCGCCACCGCCAGACGCGGTTGGGGTCGGGCAATCGCAGACTAAATCTTGCAAATATTCTCGCGCTGTCTCCAAAATTGGCTGAATCCGTTCAACAAACGTCACCACATCCCCATACACTTGCTGCAAACCGCGCAGGTCAACGGAGATTTCTGATTCTGGATATTTTTGTAGCAGCTCCAAAACCGAAAAGCGATTATCATCTTCATATGCATTAATTAGCGTAGTGCGCAACGATTCAATATCCACATCACCTGACGGATCATTCAGCAATTTTCGCAATTGAATCAACACAAACTCACCGGTAGAACCACTCAATGTGCGTTGAATAAACGCTTCGGTGACGGTAATTTG
>CASBQJ010000414.1 GCA_949127705.1 Synechococcales cyanobacterium PMM_0085 | reverse complement strand
GCCGGATTTTATCTAGGTCAATGTTGCTGGGGGCTTGGCCGCGCATGGCTTTTAGGGTCTCGCTGTCAAAGTTGAAGTAGCGGCGGCGACCGAGAATCGTTTCGACGTAGCCTTGGGCGATCGCCTCCCGCTGCATCTGTTGCAGGTAGCCAAACACCCGAGAGTAGCGATCGTTGAACCGTTCAATAAAGGTTTTGGCCTGTGCCGTACTATATCCCGACTCGCGGGCAAATCGCTGGGCACCCATGCCATAAATCACGCCAAAGTTGATGGTTTTGGCGAGGCGGCGTTCATCGGGTGTCACTGTCTCTTTTTCAAACAGCAGCTTAGCCGTGACGGTGTGGACATCGCCGCCCTGACGGTAGGTGTCGATCAAAATCGGCTCGCCGCTGAGATGCGCCAAAATCCGCAGTTCAATTTGGGAATAGTCGGCCGCGACCAATATCCAGCCGTCTTGCGGCATAAACGCCTTGCGAATCTGGCGACTAAACTCGGTGCGGATGGGAATATTTTGCAGGTTGGGGCTAGACGACGATAGCCGACCCGTAGCCGTAATCGTTTGGTTGAAGTCGGTATGGACGCGCTGGGTGTCGGGACGTACCAACGCGGGCAGCGCGTCCACATAGGTCGATTTCAGCTTCGACAAGGTGCGGTGCTCTTGCACAAAATCCACGACGGGGTGGTCGCCCTGGAGCTTTTCTAGTGTGGCCGCATCGGTAGAATAGCCCGTCGCCCGCTTTTTAGACTTGCGCTTGTCGAGCTTCAACTTTTCAAACAGCAATTCGCTCAGCTGCTTGGGTGAGGCCAGGTTGAAAGGTTCCCCTGCCGCCTCATGGGCGCGGGCTTCCAGCGATCGAAGGTCAATCTCCAGGGTTCTAGAAAATTCCTTTAAATAGGCTTGATCGATCCGAATGCCAGTAAATTCCATCTCTGCTAGCACAGGTTCTAGAGGCTGCTCTACGTCTAGCAACAGGGCATTGACCCGAGGCACTAGCGCCAGCTCGGCGTGAAATATTGGCAAGAGGCAAAACACGGTGTAGGCATCGGTGCCGCAATAAACGGCCACTTTTGCAATGTCTAGGTCGGCGATGGTTTTGCCTTTGGGCACCAGCTGGTCGTAGCTTTGGGCGTTGATGTTGAGATGTTTTCGCCCAAGTTCGGCCAAGTTATGGGTGGCTTCTGGGTTCAGCACATAGCTGGCCAGCATGGTATCAAACACGACGCCTGCTAGCTCAACGCCCTGACAGCGCAAGATCAGCCGATCGAATTTGGCATTTTGCAGCGCTTTGGGATAGGCGGCATTTTCTAAAATGGGACGTAGCGCATTCAGGACGGTGGCTTTGTCTAGGTTGTTGCCCTGGGTATGGCGGGTGGGAATGTAGGCAACGTCGCTGGCTCCATCCCCCCAGCAGCAGCCAATCCCCACCAGGTCGGCATCGCGAGGTTCTAGGGATGTAGTTTCGGTGTCCCAGGCGACGGCATGGGTGCAGGCTTGCAGGGTGGCGATCAGGTCGGCTAGCTTGGCTGGCGTGTCAATGATTTGGGGGGCGATCGCCGCCTGGGTATACTGCTGAAATGTGGCGGTATCTTCGGGGCTGAAAAACCACAGGTCTTCGGATTCGTATCGTGGCGTAGGGGTTGCAAGAGCTGCTTCTGGGGATGATTCTGGGGATGATTCTGTGACTGGTTCGGCGGCTAGATTTCCACTAAACTGGCCGTGCAGTTTTTGCAGGCGGTTGAGAAAGGAGCGGAATTCTAGCTTTTCCAGCAGAGGCACCACGGTATCGTCGTCAAATTCGCGGAGTTTGCAGGCGGCCAAGTCAACGGCGACGGGCACGTCCATATGAATTTGAGCCAGGTACTGAGAGTGCAGGGCAGAGTTTTTCCCGGCTTCCAGCTTTTGGCGCACGGCTCCTTTAATCTCATCTAGGTGGTTGTAAATGTTGAGCAGGTTGCCGTAGGTATTGAGCAAGGTGACGGCAGTTTTGTCGCCAATCCCTTTGACGCCAGGGATATTGTCGGAGGCGTCGCCGCACAGGGCTTTGTAGTCCACCACCTGCGCGGGCAAGATTCCCATTTTGTCTTTGACCTGCTCGGACTTAAATTCACGCGGGGGCGGCGTGCTTTTGCCGAAGGTGGTGCTGAGGTAGAGGATGCTGGTGCGCGCTTCGGGGTCGATTAGCTGAAACATGTCGCGATCGCCCGTCAGCACCTTGACCCGGTAGCCCTCGCCCATCGCCTTGCGGCACAGCGTCCCAATCACATCATCGGCTTCATAGCCCGGCACCGAAAAAATTGACAGGTTCAGCGACTCTAATAGCTCCCGCAGGTTAATTAAATCGGGCAAAAAGTCTGCTGGGGCATCTGGTCGGCCTTCTTTATAGGTGACATCGGCTTCGTGGCGAAAGGTGGGTGCCGCTGGGTCGAAGGCGATCGCCACATACTCGGGCTGCTCTTGCTCCATGGTGTCGAGCAGCGCCTTCATAAACCCAAACGAGACGCTGGTGGGAATCCCCGTTTTGGTTCGCAGGCCACCCTCGCGATTTTTGGCATGGGCGTAGTACGACCGGAAGGCAAGAGAATGGCCGTCAATCAGGATCAGCAGGGGCAGGGTGTCGGGCATGGGACTCAAAGGCGACTCGGGGCAGGGTTGAAACCGTGGGGTTGGGCAGATGTGACGGTGAGATGTCAGTTCGATATCTTCACGCCTATTCGTCCTGATCTAGGCAGCTAGCTATTGCAAATTTTAACGGTTGCAGCAGCTTGGCAACATGACTTGGAAAGATTGCTTGGACACATTGCTTGGACACATTGCGGAGAGATCGCATGGCTATTTTTGACGCGAGCAAACAGACTCACCG
>CASBQJ010000413.1 GCA_949127705.1 Synechococcales cyanobacterium PMM_0085 | reverse complement strand
GTAGAGGCAGGGGGCAAGGGGCAACTAAATGAAAAAAATCAGGTGTACTGTAGAGCAAGAGCTACAGCATGAGCAAATCTGTGATGCCTCAGGGGCGATCGCGCTCGGAGAGGATCATTTTGTAGTAGCTAATGATGAAGACAACCTGTTAAGAATCTATCAGGCTGATCGGTCGGGCAAGCCGGTCGAGGTTGATATAAATCATTACTTTGACAATAACCCTAACGGCGAAGAAACAGACTTGGAAGCAGTAGCTCAGCTAGATGGGATGATCTACTGGATTACCTCACATGGCAGAAACAGCAAAGGTAAATTTAAGCCCGCCCGCCATCAATTTTTTGCCAGTCGGCTGAGTCGCTCTAATGGGATCGAGTTTGAACAAGTAGGCCGCTCCTATACGCAACTTGTTCTGAGGGATATGTTGAATGATCAACGACTAAAATGCTATCAGTTGGAAGCGGCAGAAAAGATCGCTCCCAAATCACCAGGCGGTTTAAATATTGAAGGGTTAACCATTACGCCCAAGGGAGACTTGTTAATTGGCTTTCGCAACCCAATTATTCAGGGCAAAGCGTTACTATTGCCGCTAAAAAATCCGCGTGAGTTGGTCGAGAAGCAGGGGACAAAGGCAAATTTTGGCAAGCCGATAGAACTCGATCTAGGCGGTCTAGGCATCCGCAGCATTGAATATTGGCAGCGTGAACAGTGCTATCTGATTGTGGCAGGAGCCTATGATAGTAGCGATCGCTTTGCGCTCTATCAATGGTCTGGATTAGACCAAACTCCTCAGCGCGTGGACGTCATGGGTTTACCCTCAGATTTTCGACCCGAAGGGATCTTGTTTTATCCAGGTCGAGAGCAGCAATTTCAACTGCTGAGCGATGATGGTTCACTCAAGCGCATGGGAGACGTTCCGTGCAAAGAAATTGCAGATAGGAACTCTCCACAAAAATATTTTAGAAGCCTTTGGGTGAGGGTGCATGAGGCTTAATTTGTCATCCTGCGGTTAGTTTAAGTCGTTATCCTGCGGTTAGTTTAAGTCGTTATCCTGCGGTTAAATTATCCAATTGCTCTAAGTTGGATCGAGGTTGGTTGTGTTGGAGAAATTGGGTTGCCGCAGACACATCTAGCGGCCGGCTAAATAGGTAGCCTTGGATTTCTTCGCAGTGTAGCGATCGCAGCTTAGCCAGTTGGGAAGATGTTTCTACTCCCTCGGCAACAACACTAAGATTCAACCCCCGCCCCAGCGCAATAATGGCCGTGATAATCGCCACATCATCGGCGCTATCGGCCAAATCTTGCACGAAGGATTGATCGATTTTGAGCGCGTGCAGGGGAAATTTCTTCAAGTAGCTCAACGACGAATAGCCAGTGCCAAAGTCATCCAGCACAATGCGCACTCCCATCAGCCGCAGGTGATGCAGCAGGGTCGTAGTAAATTCAACATCCCGCATCGCAGCCGTTTCGGTAATTTCTAGCTCCAGGCAGGTAGCCGACACTCCCGTCTCTGCCAAAATTTGGCCAATTTGTTCTGCCAAGTTGGGCTGTTGAAACTGCCGAGCCGACAGGTTTACCGCTACCCGCAGCGGCGCACAGCCCGCCTGTTGCCAAGCCTTAATTTGCATGCAGGCTGTGCGCAGCACCCAGGCACCAATCGGCACAATTAAGCCGTTATCTTCTGTCAAAGAAATAAAAGTTTGCGGTGAAACAAGTCCTTGGTGCGGATGCTGCCAGCGCAGCAGCGCCTCCAGTTGGGTCACTTCTCCGGTCAAGATATTGATTTGAGGCTGGTAGTGAAGTTGGAATTCGTTGCGCTCTAATGCATAGTGGAGGCTGCTGTCGAGCGTCAGTCGTTCTGATGCTTGGGAATTAAGTGTGGGCGTATAAAACTGGTAGTTGTTGCGGCCGCGATCTTTGGCTCGGTAGAGGGCGGCATCGGCATTTTTAATTAGCGTTTGGGAATCTTGACCGTCTTGAGGATAGAGGGCAATACCAATGCTGCTAGTAATGCGCAGTTCGTGGGTTCCTAGACAAAAAACGGGTTTGAGCGCATAGGAAATCCGCTGGGCAATCTTAGCCGCCGCCTCCACAGAGGTAATCTCTGGAAACAGCAGCGTAAACTCATCGCCACCCCAGCGCGCAATGATGTCTTCTTCGCGCAGGCAGGTTATCAGGCGCTGAGTCGATTGTTTTAAGAGCTGATCGCCAATCGAATGGCCCAAGGTGTCATTAATGGTTTTGAAGTGATCGAGATCCAAAAACATGACGACAAAGGGTTCTACGGTGCGGTGGGCACGAGCCAGCAGCAGATGGATCTGATGGTTGAACATTGTGCGGTTGGGCAACCCGGTGAGGGCATCGTGGAAGGCTTGATGCCGCATTTGTTCATCGGTGCGCTGTCGGCTGATGGCACCGCCAAGGCTAGCGGCGATCGCCACCAAAATCGATTCTTCACTGCTCGTCCACTGCCGTTCGCGTTGGCAATCATCGAACCCAATATAGCCCCAGAACTCTTCCTCAATAAAAATGGGCACCATAATTAGCGACAGAATCCCGTCGCGCTCCAAAATTTCGCGTTCGGCGGCGCAAAACTCTGGCGCTGTGCGGCTAATCGAGTGTCCGGCGGCAAAGGTCTCATACCACCGACCTCCACTAAACGTGCTGTAGGGTTGATTTTGCCAATGGGGTTGGTGAATCCCAGCGGGGGTGGGCGATCGCAACCACTCATAGCGTAGGCTCATGGCCAGCTCACCCGAGTCAAGATGCGGATGATTTGCGTAGATATAAGCCCGGTCTACCCGTGCCGCTTCGCCCAAAATAGCGAGCGCTTGGGGAATCGCTTGCGTGGAGTCGGCATTGGTCAACAAACATTGGGTTGCCGCCGCCACCCCCTGCAACAGGTTATCGCGATTCAGCAACGCGGCCTCTACCTGTTTGCGCTGGGTAATATTGTCTACTGTGCCTTCGTAGCCCACCAAGTCGCCCGCGTCATCGTACACCGCCCGCGCCGATTCAGCAATCCAGATGATGCTCCCATCTTTGCGATACACCTGCGATTCAAACCCTAACACTTCTCCCTGTTCTGCAATCAGATGCGTAAATTCGCGGCGGCGATTGGGATCGACATAGAGTTGATGCTGAATATTGGTTAAACTGCTGCTCAAATCTGCTGGAGAATCATACCCATAGAGCCGCGCCAGCATGGGATTGACGGTAGTATAGCGCCCCTCAGGCGTAGTCTGAAAAATCCCCTCTACTGCATTTTCAAAGATGCCCCGATATTTAATTTCAGCCGTTTGCAGAGCTTCTTCGGCTAGCTTTTGTTCAATGGCAATCCCCGCTAAGCGGGTAGCCATCTCCAGCAGTTGCCAGTCTTGAGGCATTGGCTCACAGGGATATTGACGGTATAGCGCAAAGCTGCCTAAGATCGCCCCTTGAGACGAGAAAATGGGCATCGCCCAGCACGATCGCAGACTATAGCTAAGGGCGAGATCTTGGTAGTCGTTCCACAGCGGATGCCCGATAGTATCGCTGACGATGACGGGTTCACGTCGATACATGGCCGCACCACAGCAGCCCACATTAGGGCCAATGGCAGTCCCATCAATGTGCTCCATGTAGTCAGCGGCCAGGCTTGGGGCTGCCCCGTGGCGCATGTGAATGCCATCGGCATCCAGCAGCAAAACGGAGCCAATCATCCCGTCGATTTGAGCTTCAATTAAGTACACCAGGCCGTTGAGCACATCGGGCAGGGTGGCATTGGTCGCAATCATTTCTAAGATTTGCTTTTGCCCTGCCAGCAGGTCTTCGGCTTGTTTGCGCTCGGTAATGTCTCTAGAGGTGGCAACAATTTCATTTACCTGACCGGTTGCCAGATCTAGGATGGCCTTGCCTTTGGTTTCAAACCAGAGGTATTCGCCATTTTTGCGACGAATTCGGTAGCGATAGGGGCTGGCTTCTGGGTTATCCTGATGGGCGGCGGCCAAGGTTTCGGAGTGGCTGTAGCGCACCCGCTCAAGGTCTTGTGGATGGATGAAGCTGAAGTGCGATCGCCCCAGCATTTCATGCGGCTCGTATCCTAATAACGTTCGACAAGCGGGTGAGGCATAGCGATATATGCCGCTAGGCACATAACGGGCAATCAAATCAGTAGAATTTTCGGCCAATAGTCGATAGCGAGCTTCGCTAAGGCGCAGGGCGGTAATGGCTTGCGATCGCTCTAACGCTAGTGAAATCGCGGCGGCTCCCGCTCGCAGCAAATCAACTTCTGAGGGTTCCCATGCCCGCATTTCAACGCAATTATCAAACCCAATAAAGCCAAAAAACTCACCATTCACGCTCAGTGGCAACATCAGAATCGACAAAGTTCCCTGCGGTTCCAACAAATCCCGCTCTGATTCCGACATGGTAGCCACACTGCCAGAATAAACCTCGCCCCGAGATAAAAGCGGCTCTAGTTGAGCTGCAACGTCTGCATAGGGAAGATTTTGCAGACTAGGGTGCTCGATTTGGGGCGAGACACCTGCCGCACACCACTCACCGTCTTGGCTCATCAACAGCCGCCCCTCTGCGTCATGGCTGTTTTTAAATACATAGGCTCGGCTGGCACCCGCCACCTTGCCCAACAGTTCCAACGCTGCACTATAAATATCGTCTTGGCGATCGCAGGCCAGCAGTCGCCGCTGCACCTCCACCAACGTCGCTAAATACTGTTCTCGCTGAGCCAGTGCTGTTTCTGCCCAGCGCCGTTCGGTAATGTCTTCGTAGGTGCCCAACACCCCAATCACATCACCATTGGCATCGTGAATTGGCACTTTGCTCACGTCTTGCCAAATTTCTCGCCCATCGGCATGAAGCTTGCGACGGATCTGGTGCAGGAACGGCACATCGGTTGCCATGACCTGGTGATCGATTGCCCGAAACCGCTCTGTCTGTACCTCGTCCCAAAGCTGGGCATCGGTTTTGCCAATCACCTCACTGGGGCTAGCCAACCCCGCCGCCTCAGCAAATAGCTGGTTTGCCCCTTGGTAAACTAAGTTTCTATCCTTCCAAAAAATATACTGGGGGATATTGTCGAGAATTAACCGCAAAAACGCTTCTTGTGCTTGCAGGGCGCATTCAACCCGCTTGCGTTCGGTGATGTTGCGCACGGTTACTACATAGGAGCGATCGCCACAGAGCGCCAGTCGGGCTTCAAAATAGCGCTCTTCACCCTGCAACCCCAAAGCATATTCATAGGTCTGTATCTGCCCCGTTTGTTGCAGGCAGGCCATCTGTTGTCGGATTTGCCGAGCCACTTCAGGCGGTAAAACCTGCTCTAATGATTTCCCAACCAGTTGGTCTACTGGCCGAATCAAATC
>CASBQJ010000412.1 GCA_949127705.1 Synechococcales cyanobacterium PMM_0085 | reverse complement strand
TAAAACGGAACCGACAGCCTTGATTTTTTCCTTGAGATTCGGCCCAAATCGCACCACCCCAGTTGGCAATAATTTGGCGACAAATGGCCAGTCCTAGCCCCGTTCCTCCTGCGGTGCGGCGTAATGCCCCCTCTTCTTGATAGAAGCGATCGAATACGACTTCTAGCTGATTGGGTTCAATGCCGCGTCCTGTATCGGTAATGGTGACTTCGAGCATCTTGCCGCCATTTTGATGCGCTTCGATAATCACTTCCCCGGCTGGCTGGGTAAATTTACAGGCATTGTCTAGCAGCTTAGAGAGCACTTCGACTAACCACTCACCATCCGCTTGAATCAGCGGTAGCTGCCTGGAAACCTGAGCCTTGATGCTGGGCAGATGATCATCGGTTTGACGGGTGTGGATGCTGCTCAGCGCTAAATCTACACATTCATCTAATGCCAACGATTCTAAATGCCACTGCACTCGACCGCTTTCTAATCGCGATAGGGTGATGAAATCTTGTACCAGTTTTCGCATTCGCTCCGCATCACCTAGGGCGGTGTCGAGCATCACTTGACGCAGCTCGGCGGGCATATCGGGTTCGCTGGCCAGACTTTCTAAACACACCTGAATGGTAGAGAGCGGCGTGCGCAGCTCATGCCCCGTAATGGCAATGAGATTGCTGCGGGTGCGCTCTAACGCCTCCAACTGCTGGTTTAAGTCTTCTAGGTTGGCAAACGATTCTGCTTGAATTAGCGCTACGCCCAGCTGAGCCGCCACCGCTTCAACCAGCGATCGCTCTGCCTCGATCCAGCTATGGGAGTCAGTCGTACACTGGTGTAGCTCAACCATGCCCAATAGTCGTCCCTGGTAAATCACCGGCACCATTAACCAGGCGCGAATTTGCCAGCGCTCCAGGATAGAGTGCATCGGAGTAAGGTCTAACGCGGCTTCCGTTTGGGTGTTGGCGATCGCCACCGCCACCCGCTGCTGCACCACCGCTTGAAACAACGGATTGGATTTCAGCGACCAGACTTCTCCTGCCAACGGCACAACTTGGCTGTCGCGCCGATATTCATAGGCGATCGTGGCCGTCGCATCGGTAGACTTACAGCGATAAATTAAGCAGCGGCAGACCTGCATGGCCTTACCGACTTCATCAACCGCAACGGTAAAAATGTCCTCCAGCTTCAGCGATTGGCGAATGGCCATGGTAATTGAATTCACCAGCCGTTCTTTCCGTTCTTGGGCAGCGATCGAGCGATACGCCTTGAGCAGCTTATATTGACCTGCCTGCAAGTGGGTGACTAACCGCTGAGCAAATGGATCGGGGTCTACCTCTAGACCAACCCCTGGATCAACCCACAGCTTAGCCTTAGCCTGCTGTACCTTAGCCGCCAAATCAGGACGGTAAACCAAAATCCGCTCCAGCAAAATGTCAGCGGCCTGATAGCTGACTTGCCGATCAAACGTCCAGATTCCTTCAAACCGCCGGGTCTGATCGATCGCCAGTTCACCGGGGTCAACGGCATTAGCCGTCGTTTGACGTTCTCGGCACACCAAACAAGCGGCATATTGCTGCCCAATGACGACCAAATGCCACTCTCGGCAAAGTTGATCAGTGGGGTCAAAGGCCACCGTTTCGTAGTGCTCTGACCCATTCATAAAGCTGGTTTCGGGCGCTGCCAGCACATAGACTTGAGACGTCAATGCAGAAATTTTCAGATAGCGATGGGCTTCTTGCCGATAAAACCGCTCCCGCTGGAAACTAGCGATGACCAACGGCTGCCCTCCCGCTGCCAGCACCTGATCTTCCATCGCATGAGACAGCGCCGTTAACGACGATTTGAAATAGAGCTGAGGACGCAGATGGGGTGAGAGCTGGAATAAATCATCCAATACTGATGTGGAAATGCTCATGAATAGCCTCTGTCGATCGACCTGCCGCCAGCATCAAGGGGAAGCATATACCCGTATCCTCCTCTATTCTCGGATAAAACTTCGCCTCTAGAGCGGAGAGCCCGCGATAAATAGGCGTTAAGGCAGACCCACGTTAACCCAATCCGCCCAATCCGCAGATTCCACAAAATCTAGCGATCGCCCTCCAACAACGTCCGCCGCAAAAAGTCTAGCGCTGCACTAACACTCATCCAGCGGACAGCATCCCGACTGCGATTTGAGCCAAATAGGTAGCGGGCACTTGTGGCTGGGACATGAGGACCTGCTAGCCCAATGTATACCAAGCCTACAGGTTTAGTCGCACTACCGCCATCGGGACCTGCAATCCCGGTGATACTCAGCCCCCAAGTAGTGCCTAGGCGCGATCGCACGCCTGCCGCCATCTGCTGTGCCACTTCAGCGCTGACTGCACCGAATTGAGCCAGGTCGCCCTGATCAACCCCTAACAGCGATGCCTTAACCTGATTATCGTAGGAGATCACCCCGCCCCAAAAGTAGTGAGAACTGCCGGGAACGGTAGTGAGTTGCTGCCCCAACCCGCCACCTGTACAAGATTCGGCCACGGCTAGGGTGTCCCCCGCCGCCTGCAGCAGCTTGCCCACCACGACCGCTAGAGTATCGTCGTCTGCACCATAGCAGTCTAATCCACCCAGTGCTTGCAGTTGCTCGACCACAGGCGCGATCGCCTCCATTGCCACGGTCTGCGATGCCGCCTTAGAGGAAACCCGTAGCCTGACCTCTCCTTTGCCGGCATAGGGGGCAACGGTGGGGTTAGACAGCTCAAAAAACGGAGCGACTTTCTCTGCCAGCGCCGATTCTGTGATGCCCCAAAACCGCAGCGTCCGGCTGTAGATCGTTTCTTGGCCAAATCCTTGGCGGCGCAAATAGGGCACTGCGGTTTCGTGCCACATCGTTTGCATCTCGCTAGGCACCCCAGGGAAGGTGAGAATTAGCAGCTGAGGGCGCGGTTGCCAAATCATGCCGGGAGCTGTGCCTGTACGGTTAGGCAGCAGGTCTGCCCCTTGGGGAATCAGCGCTTGCTTGTGATTGTTCGCCGTCATGATGCGATCGCGCGCCGCATACTTCTCGGTAATGTCTCGCAACACATCAGCCCGTTCAAGCAGCGGCACCCCAAAAAAGTCAGCAATCGTCTCCGTCGTCAGATCATCCGGCGTTGGCCCCAAGCCCCCCGTGAAGATTAAAACCTGAGACCGTTCAGCGGCGATCGCCATCACCTGTTGCAGCCGAGCCGGATTGTCGCCTACCACCGACTGGTAGTAATGCGGAATGCCCAGCAGCGCCAGCTGTTGAGCTAAAAACTGAGCATTACTGTTTAAAATTTCGCCCAACAGCAGCTCAGTTCCAACACAAATAATTTCAGCGCTCATCCCTCATCCCACGGCTCCGCAGAAGCAAGCTACATCCCTTATCCTACTGCTTCGCAGCAGCACGCTACATCCTAAGCCACAGCCCTCACTGCATCCTTCATCGGCTAAAGCCGCGAGTGTTTCCGCGCCTTCCACCCGGTGTAGCTGAGTAGGGCAGTCGCGGCGATCGCATAGGCCAGACCGCTAGGAATCCCTGAGAACGCCAGCGCCAAGCTCCCAACCCAAAAGGTGAGCGAGTAGATAAATAGCACCGTCATCCGGTGGGGTAAGCCAGCCTCCAGTAACCGGTGATGCAGGTGACGTTTATCGGCAATAAACGGCGACTTGCCGTGGCGTAAGCGGTCTAAAATTACGGCTGACATATCTAAAATAGGCACCGCCAAGATGAGATAGGGCAACAACACCGCTACCGTTGTGACGCTCTTAACCAGCCCAATTACTCCCACCCCAGCTAGGGTAAAGCCAATAAAGTAGGCACCGCCGTCGCCCATAAAAATTTGAGCTGGGTTGAAGTTGTAGCGCAAAAAGGCCAACGTTCCACCCGCTAGGGCAGCGGCGATCAAGGCGGCGGCGGGTTGGTTCATAAATAGGCTGGCAATCAGCATTACAACGGCGGCAATGCCCGAAACCCCAGCGGCCAGACCATCTAACCCATCAATCCAATTAATGGCATTTGCCATCCCAACCAACCAAATCACCGTAATCGGCAAACTAATCCAGGCTGGCAGCGACGTTAGTCCGACAAATGGGATAGACAAAAAGTCAATATGAACCCCAGCAAACCAGGCTCCTGCGGCGACACCACTTTGTAAAAGCAGACGGGTGATGGGTGACAGCCCAAATAAGTCATCGGCTAGACCAATGAAGAAGAAGGCCAACCCACCAATGGTCACGCCCCACACTTCATACTCTTTATCTGGGGGCAAAACGCCGAATCCGCCCAACGCCCAGACGGTCAGCAGCGCGACTAGGGTTCCCAAAAAAATAGACACGCCGCCTAAACGCACCATGGGGTGCTGATGAACCTTGCGACCACCTGGCAGGTCTACCCGACCGCTTTTGAGACCCAACTTTTTTACAATCGGTGTACTCAGCAGCACAATGACTGCGGAGACTAAGAATGCTGTCAGATGATACAGATGTTGAAGTTGCATCTGGAATGATAGTAGTGCAGGAGAGATAGTTATCAAGTAAGCCTACGCCACTTTGATCCTAAAAACCGGGAAGGCATAGCAGTTTCCGGCTCAAGGTGGCAACAGTATCGACCCTCACCGCGTTCGTTTAAATGGGTATAACCAATGCCTAAAGGCGTTGCAGCCAGCTGCCTAACTCCACGTTAGGAAAGATTCTTCTTCTGACTATCTACCTAATATATAGAGACTCTAGAAGGGTAGTATATAGCGATCGCCTCCAGAAAATAACATTTTTGCATTTTGCACGGGTCTTTGTGGCTAAACTTTTAGCCCACAAAAACCCATGTAAGTTGAATGCTCAGCCAAGCAGCATCCAACTTACATGGGTTTACGGCAACAGCTGCCCAAAAACTTGTCTAATCAGGGGGTCTCATTTGCTGACATGCCTGACAGTGCTGCTCAGGGGCAACCTACTCAGGGGCAACATCATTATTCAGGAGTAGCATCGGGGCGACGGCGAATTTGTTCAGCTTCAGGGCAATCTTCTGAAACTAGAGGCTCCACATCTCCTCGGGGGACAGTGGCTAACTTTTGCATCACTGAGCCAATGCTTTCCAGCCGAATCATTTCTTCCCAGGAGCAAGCCTCATCCTCTTCTTCAGTTTCGTAGCGCAATGTCACTAGATCTCCTTCGATGTCGAGAATGCGCGCCCGCTCAATCCAGCGCTGCTGATCCCGCAGGAAAATCCAGACTTCACGCCCATCACAACAGAGTTGATAGATCTTGCGGTGTAGCATGAAGTGTCTCTCCTGAACGAATAACTTACTAAATGACCCATTAGACCACAAACTGATAAGGATTGCGGTCTAATTACACCAACTTTAAACGCAGCTAAGACCCCATTTAATGGTGGCCTAGGCGCATCAATGCCTAACCAACCCCTCAGACGATGGGCAGTCAGGTTAACTCCGGCAG
>CASBQJ010000411.1 GCA_949127705.1 Synechococcales cyanobacterium PMM_0085 | reverse complement strand
GGATACCTTGAGCCACCAGAGGTCGCTGCGCCTCAGCCGCCAGATGAGCCACCCCAAGCGCCAACTACCCCTGACGCAACGGCCTCGAACGTGGACGAGGAGCAGATAATTGCAGCGATCGATCTCACCAATTTCAGTGTGCCCGAACTATCCGAGCTACCCGAATTATCCGAGCTATCTGAACTATCTGAGCTATCCGAATCAGAAGACCTGGAGAACCATCCCGATGCGTCCAATTCTGGCTTGGGTAACCCTGACGTCAGGCGATGGTTTTCCACCCGCGTCCCGGCAGTTGCCGCCTCTGGCGGGTCAGATCCAGCTCAGCCGAGCGAGTTAGCAAAATTGGCTCGCTGGAAAGCACATGTTGACGACGGCATCAGTGAAACCCTACAAGAGTTATCTCAGGCCGCTAATCACCTGCTCTATCAGGCCGCTATCTTACCCAACCAGTTGCCAGAATCCTTGCTAAAAGCTGCTACCCAGTCGGGAATGGCGGCAGAATTATCCTCGGGGCAGCCCAATGTGCTGAAGCTAATGATTGAGGCAAAATCTGAGCATGCGGTATCGATCGCGCAGATTATGGTGGTGCGACTACAGCTATTGGACATCGAAGAAGCGGACTATGCGTTAAGGGGATGGTCGTCTAAGCTGCGAGGCATTAGCCAGCGGCTGACCCAGCTGGGGCGAGACTATCGCCGCAAACGTCACGAACGGGCGATCGCCCAATCAGAGGAGGCATGGCGCGCGATCTGGTTTGAAGATTAACCCGTTAAACCCTGAAGGCAATGGCTTGAGCGCAATGGACTGGTTTCGGCTGCAAAAAGCACTGACGATTGAAGCGGAACGCGGCTTCAACGACCTGGAGGGTAAGCAATATCGCTTCAGTGAATTTCTGCATCTCAGCCTCAGCCAGCCGCCCCAGCAGCTGCCCACGCCCGAACAGCAGCGCTTGCAGGCGATCGCCAGCCAGTTTTCCCAATATTGCGACATGACCTTTGCCCAGCGGCAGCATCTAGTTGCCGACACGCGCCGCACGCTGTATCAGACGTTGAAGCTGGTCGAGCAGCAAGAAAGTCAGGCTGTCCCCACCAGCTCAACTCCTGCGGCGGCGGCAGATAGTTCAAGTGCTGTAAAAAAAGCCAAGGTGCCCAAGACCGTGCCGCTGGTAGAAAAAAATCGCCAGCTGGAACTCGACCAAGCAGTGACCTACTTACCGGGAGTGGGTGCCAAAAACGCCGAACGGCTGGCAAAGCTAGGGCTAAATACCGTTCGGGATTTACTCTACTACTATCCCCGCGACCATCTTGACTATGCCCGCCAGGTCACCATTCGCCAGCTGACGCCGGGAGAAACCGTGACCCTGATTGCCACGGTTAAAAGCTGTACCTGCTTTAACAGCCCCCGTAACCCCAAGCTGACTATTTTTGAATTAGTTGTGCGCGATAGTACCGGGCAGCTCAAACTCAGCCGCTTTTATGCCGGTAGCCGCTTTCAGAACCGGGGCTGGCAAGAGCAGCAGCGGCGGATGTATCCTCCCGGTGCAATTGTGGCCGCGTCGGGGTTGGTGAAGCAGAGCAAGTATGGGCTGACGCTCGATGATCCCCAAATTGAGGTCATTGACCATTCAGGTGGATCCATTGAGTCGATGAAGGTGGGGCGGGTGGTGCCGATCTACCCGCTGACAGACGGAGTGCAGGCCGATGTGGTGCGCAAGGCGGTGGTAGCGGCTCTGCCTGCTGTCAATCTGCTGCCGGAAGCATTGCCGGAGGGGCTGCGCGAAAAGTATGGGCTGATTGGGATTCAAGAAGCGATCGCCCACATTCACTTTCCGCCCGACGGGGACGCACTCGCCGCTGCCCGCCATCGCCTCGTATTTGACGAATTCTTTTACCTGCAACTGGGCTTACTCAAGCGGCGGCAAACCCAGCGGCAGCAGCAAACCAGTGCCGTCCTTGCCCCCACTGGGCGCTTAATTGACGAATTCTATCGGGTGCTGCCGTTTCAGTTTACCGGCGCACAGCAGCGCGTGGTCAACGACATTCTCAACGATTTGCAGACCCCGGCCCCGATGAACCGACTGGTGCAGGGCGATGTGGGATCCGGGAAAACCGTGGTAGCCGTGGTGGCCATTCTGTCCGCCATTCAGGCGGGCTACCAGGCGGCGCTGATGGCTCCCACCGAGGTGCTATCGGAGCAGCACTATCGCAAGCTGGTGGAATGGTTTAACCTGCTGCATCTGCCCGTCGAACTGCTAACTGGCTCGACCAAAGTGGCGAAGCGTCGCCAGATTTTTGCTGACTTGGAAACGGGGGCACTGCCGCTGCTGGTGGGCACCCATGCGCTGATTGAAGACCCGGTCAAATTTTCTCGACTGGGGCTGGTCGTAATCGATGAACAGCACCGCTTTGGGGTGCATCAGCGGGCACGGCTCCAGCAAAAAGGCGATCATCCCCATGTGCTGACGATGACCGCTACCCCCATTCCTCGCACCCTAGCACTGACGATGCACGGCGACCTGGATGTGAGTCAAATTGACGAGTTGC
>CASBQJ010000410.1 GCA_949127705.1 Synechococcales cyanobacterium PMM_0085 | reverse complement strand
TCCTTGGGTGTTGCTTGAGCGCTCCCAAAGTTGCGATTCCAAGTTTTCGCTTGTCATCAAGTTCAACTAATTCAGTTTCTTTACTCTCTTCTGATACCTCACCTCTCTGTATTTTTTCTATTAACGTAATTAAATCAAATTCTCCTTGATCTTCATCAACTTGCTTTCCTTCCTCTTCACCCTTCCATGCTAAACCCTTACCTTCATTTAGAATAAGAAAAGAAAAAGGTCGTCCTTTGTTTTGTCCTTTTCTCCTTTGTCTAAGTCTCTCTCTCTTTACGTAGGGTCTTCCAGAAGAGTCAAGCTCTATTGCCAACTCATACGTAATTGGTCGAGCATTCCGATCCTCTTTATAGTAGATCTGAAACTCAACACTACCATCTTGTCCTTGCGAACGAATTCTCTCGAAACCTCCACGACCACGAGAATCACATGCCTCCTCTACTCCTCCTTTCAAGCAGTCTGAAAGAAAGCCAAAAGTGTCGAAAAGTGTACTTTTACCAACACCATTCTTACCGATGACGGCTGTCATTGGTGTTAGTGGCTTTGCAGCCTGCGTATTCCACAGCTTCCCCAAAGTAATATCACGAAGGACTCTGTAATTTTTTATCCTAAAGCCTTCTATTTTGGGCATCTAAAAACCTTTGATTAATTATAAATACTATAGAAATTATCGATCTGGCGCGGCATAGATCGGAGGGCGAACTTTTGTATCGCCAATACTCTGATGCACTTCACCAGCATCAGAACCGCTATAATCTTATCAAATGCTATGACAATCTGTTTTTCCTTAAAGGTAAAGTAATTTAGTTTAACGACCCCTAAGTTAGTTCACCCCTCGGTTGAGTGTGGATGAACTCAAAACAGATTCGCTGAAGTGTTCGTCCCCATGAGTGAGGAAACACATCGAGCCAAGATAACTCGACCATACCCAAATCTAATTTTACTCCACTGACTCTAACGATCCTGGCTTGTGAGCAGCTTCCTGACCAGTTTTATCGCTCACAACCAAATAGTCTGGGTTAGAGGGAGCGGCAGCCACATGATGGCTCTTAATCTCCACGGGTTCAGTCAGCTTTTGCTTCATCACTCCTTTGACCTGCCCCTGAGCACTATGCCACTGCACCGCATCCCCCGGCTTAAATGAGTCTGACTCAGATTGGTCTGGCTTTGATTTATTTGATTTAGATGTATCTATCAACGGCTCGCTCCTGATTTGATTTAATCCTATAACTTATAACCGATACCTTTCTTAACATAAAGCCTCATCCCTCAATCGATCCTCTATCTGGAGTCGTGATTATGCCCCATCTAGACCGTCCAGGCTGATGAGCAGGGATCGCTCAACCGAATGAGCCACCACCTGCCCGATCGCCTGACTGTGGGCATAACCATGGGTGCGCAGGGCGTTCAGACACTTGCTGGCCGTTGCCGCAGGCACGCTGGCGAGCAGGCCGCCGCAGGTTTGTGGATCGAACAGCAGAGGAAATAAAGGATGAGCGCTAACAGCAGCCAGGTTCTGAATTTGGGCAGCAGCGGTGAGGTTTTGGGGATGCAGAGAACTGAGAATGCCTTGAGCCAGAGTCTCGCTAGCACCGTCGAGCAGGGGCAACGCCGCCAGGGAAATTTCGGCGGCGACCTGAGACGCGCGCAGCATTTCGCTCAGGTGCCCCAGCAGACCAAAGCCTGTGATGTCAGTGCAGGCGGTGGCTTGGTGAGTTTGGAACAGCTGGGCGGCGGCTTGATTGGAGCTGAGCATCGACTGAATGGCCGCTTCCACCCAGCGGCCTTTGGCCTTGAGCTGCATATCGGCTGCAAACAAGGTGCCCGTACCCAGAGGCTTAGTCAGAATCAGCACGTCGCCGGGAGTCATGCCCCGTTTGCGCAGCAGCTGTTCGGGCATGGCCAACCCATTGCAGGCCAGACCAAAAGACAGGCCGGAGTCGGTGCTGGTATGCCCACCGATTAAAACTGCACCGGCTTGAGTCAACACCTTGACGGCTCCAGATAGCAGTTGATACAGCAATTCTTCGTGCTTGGCATCGGTGGCATCGGGCAAGGTGGCGATCGCCAGCGCACTGTGCGGCGTGGCACCCATGGCAAACAAATCGCCCAGAGCATGGGTGGCCGCGATTTGGCCAAACACAAACGGGTCATTAACTAATGCCCGAAAGTAATCGACGGTTTGCACCAAAACTTGCCCCGAAGGAATGCTGATTACCGCTGCATCATCTGGCGCATCTAGCCCAATTAAGATGTCGTCGCGGTCTAGTGCTCCATTTTGCCCACCAATTGCTCCACCAATTGATCCACCAAGATCCTGACGCACCCGAGCCAGCGATCGCCCCAACACCGAACTGCCAATTTTAGACCCGCACCCGGCACAGGGCATTGGGTTTACAGACGGCGCAGACGTCCCCGGTTCCAATCCCAATCCCATCCCCATGGTCATCGGCTTGAGACTGGTAAACTGCTGCATAAACGCCCGATCGACCCGATCCTTCCACTGCCAGATCCACGCCGCCGCACCCAACCCGATCGCCCCTCTCGACGCAACGGCAGTGCGATCGCCCAAGCCAATTAAAATCAGGAACGCCTTCTGGGGCACAAACAGCTGAAGTGGCTGTTGCTGAAGGGCACGACGCAGATTGGTATAAAGCGGCTTGCCCTGGCGCACCGCAAATACGCCCGCCTTAGGCCGTGGATGATTTACCATCGTGGCCACATCGCCAGCGGCAAACACCTGCGGGTGCGACGTCGATTGCAACCAGTCGTTGACTTGAATGAAGCCGCGATCGCAGGTAGCCAAGCCCGACGTCCGCAGCCACGCAGCTGCCGCCGCCTGCGTCACCCAAAATAGCCGATCACAGGCCACCTTTAGCCCCGATTCACACTGCACCCAGTCCTCCCCAACCTGGCTCACGGCTTCGTTGAGATGCAGTTGAACCCCACGACTCTCTAGAATTTGCTGCATTTTTCGCCGCACCCACGGACGGCGTTCGGGCATCAGCTCTGATCCCCGCTGGAATAAATGCAGGATTGGATTTGGGGCAGCTGCTCCCGCCTGTCTGCCAATCTGCTGCAACCGAGACTGCACGGCCAGCGCCAGTTCCACCCCTCCCGTGCCGCCGCCCACAATCCCTAGCGATAGAGCACCTCCTGGAGCGCAATCCGGCTGTGCCAACTGCTGCACCAGCGCATCCCAACGGCTCAAAAACTGCGAAATCGGCTTCACCGGAATGGCATAGTCTGCGGCTCCCGGCACCGTCGCCACCGCTGGCGTGCTGCCAATATCAATTGAAAGCAGGTCGAAGGCGATCGCTGGACGATTGGCACAAATCACTCGATTATTTGCTAAATCTAGCTCTACCGCCCGGTCTACCACCAGCCGCGCCCCAGCAAAATTTGCCAGTGGCCGCAGATCAATATGGCATTCATCAAAACCATACAGCCCCGCCACATAACCGGGCAGCATGCCCGAATAGGGCGTATCGGTGACCTCTGTAATCAGCGTTAGTCGTACGCCCGGAATCGGGTTCATGCCAAACTGGCGGAGGGCGATCGCATGACTATGGCCACCGCCAACTAGCACAAGATCTTGGGTAATCGCAGAAATAGGGCG
>CASBQJ010000409.1 GCA_949127705.1 Synechococcales cyanobacterium PMM_0085 | reverse complement strand
CCCCACGGGGGCGATCGCGATCGCCCCCCAATTTGACTACGCTGCGAACTTTTCCGAAGGTCTAGCCGCTGTCAAAGTTGGCAACCACTATGGCTACATCAAAGCCGATGGCCAACGGGTAATCCCACCTCAATTTCAAGATGCTTGGAGCTTCTCGGAAGGGCGGGCAGCGGTGCGACAAGCAGGCAAATGGGGCTACATTGATCCGGCTGGCGCGGTGGTGATTGATCCCCATTTAGACGGCGCGTTTAACTTCTCAGAGTCGCTGGCTCGCGTCCGTCAGGAAAGCGTTTGGGGCTTCTTAGGCCGAGATGGGGCGATCGCAATCCCGGCCCAATTTGACTTCGCCTCCGACTTTTCCGAAGGGCTAGCAGCGGTGATGATTGGCGTTAAGTGGGGCTACATCGACCCCACAGGGGCGATCGCAATCGCTCCCCAATTTGACTACGCCGCGAACTTCTCTGAAGGTCTAGCCGCTGTCAAAGTCGGCAACCACTATGGATACATCAGTAAAACCGGGAAATGGGTCATCGATCCCCAATACAACAATGTCGGCTCTTTTTCGGAAGGTTGGGCTTGGGTAGAAGCGGCCAACCAGTGGCGCTATGTGAATAAAACGGGCGATTTTTTGAAAGGTAAACTTTAACGAGTGGGTTAAAGAACTTGCACTCAACTCAATGTTGGAGTTGGGTAGGATATTGCAGAAGGGGCGAGGTGGCGTTGGCGCATCAGTTGATCTACAAAACGTGACCTACTCACTCTGCTTTCACTTTCCGTGCAGGGCAGGGCAAGCGATCGCTGAACGATTTGTCAGTCAACCAGCCCTACAGATATGTTTAGCCTTTCTAGAAGCGTGGGGGCGATCGCCAGGGTTGATGCGATCGCGCCTGCCTATGCAACTGTGGCTCTCGTTTTCTTTAGCTTGGTTGACTGTTGAACTGAGCGATCGCAGAACGAGCTAACCATCGGTGAAATGGCACTTACTTAAGGAGTTGAGATCCCCGGATTCTCCAAGAATCCGGGGATCTCAGTAGTCGATTTTTGCTTATTTCAGTGACATTCAACCATCGATGTGAGTATTGTCAAGCCCCTGAACCCTTTCTCGGCAAGGTACAAATAGCCTTTCTAGAAGCGTGGGGGCGATCGCATTCTCTATTTGGGCAGATTCTACTAGTCGGCAGGTTTTACCAGATGATCTAAGCCAGAAATTACCTTGGCCGACGTAATTTTGTCACCCGCCTTCAGCTTTTCTAGCACTTCTTTGCCTTCTACCACATAGCCAAAAATAGAATAGCGGCCATCGAGCAGGTTTAAGCCAGCGGGGGTCAGTTCAGGCTCAAATAAGAAGAAAAAGAATTGAGATGAGCCACCGTTGGGGTCTTCGCCAGGGCGAGCCATGCCTAAGGCTCCAAAGGACGAAAATGGCAGCACGGGCTGATCGAGGTAGCGTCCAGCATCTTCCAACGTGATGCCGTAGGTGGGAGACTTGTCGCCTTGGACTAGCACTTCTAATGGAATGGATCGATATTCTTTGGTTTTGGGATCAATAAACCCTTCCGCGTCACCGGGTGGGTCGCCAATTTGCAGCACGTAGGAGTCTTCGGCGCGGGTAAATTTCAAGCCATTGTAAAAGCCCCGATTGACCAAATCGACAAAGTTTCCAGCCGTCACCGGAGCACTGTAGCCATCGACCACGAGGGTCAGATTGCCTTGCTCAGTTTCGACGGCGATTGTGGCTCTTCCTTTGAGCTGAGGCAGATTGCTGTACTCTTCAGGCACTGCAAACGGAAATTTGTCTACCATCAATTCTTCTAACTGCCCGACCATCTCTAGCAGTTCTGCCCGTTTTGGCCATAGAGCCGCGCGGTTTTGCTCTTCTACGTAGGTACGCATCTGGCTAATACCCATCTGCAATTGGGTAATAATCAGTCCGGCTTCTTCTTTGCGATCGCTGGTCACCGACGCCAATAGGTCTGCCTGCTTTGCGGTCAAAATCCGCTCGGCTTGGGTCAAATTGGGATTAATCATCGTCAGTCGATTGCGGCTTAGACGCAGCGGCGTAGAAATTTCTTCTAGGGTAGTTTGCAGTTTGCGGACAGCCGGGTTTTTGATGGGCAAGGCGTAGCGCAAGATAGCGCGACCATCGGTAATGGCGTTTCCGGCAGGCAATGCCTGAGCAGCAGGGGCCCACACGGCCAGATTTGTGCTGAGCGTTAGGGTTGTGAGGAGCAGAGTTAACACTCCGGCTCGAAACCAGGATTTAAAGCGCTTTTGAAGAGCATTAATCATAAGAAATTACCGAAGTCGGGATTGAAGATTGGCTGGCGGGTAGAAGGATGAGCTAGGGGGAGAGAATTCCCCTGTCTAAATCTTGCCATCTCATCTTGCCATCTCATCTTCCCATAGTAGGGGGATGGGGTTAAGGGCAGGCAGGTCACAGGGTTTTGCGACCGGTTCTAACGGGTATGAATCCAAGTCAGACGTTTGGGCGTAGATCCAAACAACGACTGCCGAGATCCCCGGATTCTCCAAGAATCCGGGGATCTAAACCTGGATCTGAGGGGTGATCTAGCCAAACTGACACCCTAATGCCACTGTCTCGATATGTTTTTGTGATGTTTCTCGAATTTAGCAAATCCGATTCTCCATTCTCTACGTATTTCCTGTCAGAGCATATCCCCTTCCCCCCTAGGGGGATATCCACCAAGCCAAGCTCTAGGCATTTTCAGGAGTTACCACGATGGACATTAAGCCAAAGACGGGTATTAGGCGCACACTGCAACAGATGAGCCGCTTTCAGCCTAAGAAGGCGATCGGGATTGGCGCATTGGCTGGGCTGCTGGCACTGGCCTCCTTGGGGCTAACGAGCACCCTGACGGCTCCTAAGCTTCAGGCATCTGACCATGACGACGGTGATATTGATGTCCGAAGCCGCGCCCTGAGTTTGACGGATTTGTATGTATTTCGAGAAATCGATCAAAACCCTGGGGCTGGACAGGGCGATTTGATCTTGGTGATGAATACCAATCCGCGATCGGTGGCTCGTCAGCAATATTACTTCAGTAACAATGCTCAGTACGACATCAACATTGGGCGAGTAGCCAATGTTGATCGGGCTGCCACTGGCAATCCCGACTTGACGCTGCGGTTTACGTTTAGTGAACCCAATGCTACCAATCGCCAACGCGTCACGCTCAACGTGATCGATCGCAATGGTCGCACTGCCGCTATCAACCAAACCAGCAACGGTGGCCGCATCCTCACAACCCCACTGACGGCTACGACTCCTACCCTCAACTCTGTTACGGTGCGGGGCGCAAACCTGACGGTGTTTGCCGGATTGCGGGAAGACCCATTCTTTTTTGATGTGGAGCAGTTCTTTCGGGTGCGTGCCGGTCTAGCGAATCTTGGTCCTGCCGTTGGCTTTCGGCCTCCTGCTACCGCCCAAGACTTTGCCAAGGGCTACAACGCCAATTCGATTGTGGTGCGGGTACCTAAGCGGTTTTTGGCAGGCGGCAACGCCAATGTCAACGTTTTCGATGCTTGGCTGGCGATCAACATTCCTGACCCCAGAACCGGTCGCTTTGTCCAGACCGAACACCTGGCTCGTCCGGCAGTCAACGAAGGTCTGATTCTCAACCAATCGACGCTGGCGGCTTACAACCGTTTGCAACCGAGAGGCGTGAACCAGGCCATTGTAAATGAAGCTAAAGCGGTGCTAGGAGCCATCGGCAACAGCCCGCAGCGCACTGGTGCACTGCTGGGTGCGTTTGTGCCCGACGTGATGCGCATCGATACCACGGTAGCCAGTGGCTATGCCAACAAGCTCAATGCGCTAGGTGCGCCTGCGGCGGGACGGATGTTCTTGGATGATGTGATTGACATCACGCTGGGTGTGTTGAGCAACGGAGCGGTGACCTCTGACAATGTTTCCTACACGGGCACACCGGGCAACCCCGGACAAGGCCACCGGCCGCTGGTTCCCGCATTTCCATATTTAGCTCCCGCGAATTAGCGACGGCTCCAGCGAATTAGCGACGTTGGGGGAGAGGAGGCTGAGCCAAAATCTGCCCTCCTCTCTGCCTGTCCTCCTCTTCTAAAAAACTATGAAACAACTGACAGCACGTCCCTCCAAAATTGGCAAACGTTGGTGGATGG
>CASBQJ010000408.1 GCA_949127705.1 Synechococcales cyanobacterium PMM_0085 | reverse complement strand
GTTGAACAATTAAAGGTCATGCCACAGAATTTGCAATGGCAAGTGCTGGAGTTTGTTCGGGCATTAGTCAACGCTGAAGTTAGAGGTACACCGGGGCAGCAATTGCTGCGTTTTGCAGGCTCAATACCTGCCGACGATCTTCAGTTAATGCGGGCAGCAATTGAGCAAGACTGTGAACGGGTAGATGTCGATGAGTGGTAGGTATTTGCTCGATACCAACATCATCATTGCTCTCTTTGCAGATGAAGCGATCGTCAAAAGTAGTCTTGTTCAATCCAATGAAGTTTTCATTCCAAGTTTTGTGATTGGTGAATTGTGTTACGGTGCGAGAAAATCAGGGCGCGTTGGGAAAAATTTAGCCAGAGTCGTCGATGTTGAGCCTCACCGTTAGCTTTTTTTCACATCATTTGTATTCGCCGCATCGTGCCAAGAGATAGGAGCATAGATGGCCTCAGATTTAACCTTTGTTGAATACATTCATGATCAACTTAACGGAGCGGGACAAATCTCGTTCAAAAAAATGTTTGGTGAATATGCAATCTACTGCGACGAAAAAGTCGTCGCGCTTGTTTGCAACAATCAACTGTTCATCAAGCCAACTGCTAGTGGACGATCTATGATTGGAAGCGTTGTAGAAGCATCTCCATACCCAGGTGCAAAACCATATTTTTTGATCGGTGAACAGCTTGACGATCAGCAGTGGCTGTCAACTCTGATTCAATTAACAGCCCGTGAACTTCCTGTCCCGAAACCAAAGAAATCAAAGCCAAAACAGTCAAAACTATGAACGTTGTTTATATCATTGTCTACATCTCATTGATGGCAGATGCCCTGAGTTTTACAAGGCTGCATTCAGCTTTGAAACGCGTTTTTTACATGAGTCTGGTCAATACGGTGAATTGAATACGGGCGAAACGGTGCCGGCGTTTGCCTCCCATGAGATGGGTGAAACGAATCTTGACGGGCATTATCAAAAAACGAATCTCAATACTCTGCCTCTTGGAGTTCAGCTAGCGTTCGTCACCGATGACGTCGCCTCTGCCTATGCCCGTGCGATCGCCGCTGGTGCAGTGGCCATCACAGAACCAACCCTAAAGCCTTGGGGACAAGGAGTAGCCTATGTTCGCTCTAGAGAAGGGTCATTAATTGAACTTTGCGCTCCAGTTAGCAGCTAACCAGCCCACAGCACCGAAACGCCGTTTATTCCATGGGGTAATCATTAGCCCAGATGGACAGTGGTTAATTAGCGGGAGCGCATGGACAAAGAATTTAGACGCTGATTAGCCAGAGAACCGGGGCAAGCGTAGAAGTTGGCAACGCTAATTGGGCTTTCCTCTACACGAGCATCTGGCGAAAAGGATTGAGTTTGGCATAGTCGTCAGTGGCAAGCTGCTCAAACCCAATCTCGTTGGATTGGTAATCGTGGGCGATCGCTAAGCTGCTGCGTGACTAGTATGGCTCTTAGAGGCGACAAATTGCTTGCGAATAAAGGGGGACGTCATCGCTGCGAGCAAACTGCCATAGTCTAGGTTAAACGTCACTTCGTCGCCAACCTGCAAATTGTAATTCTTGCTATCGAGAATAATGTGATCACTGCTAGAGCCGATTATTTCTAACCTGCCATTTGGTTGCAAACCAGATACCAAAACATCTTGCCGCCCTAACGCCACAATTGCTCTCTGGCGAATTCCTCGATCTTGAAACGTAGGAACGTTGCCAAAGGCATCGTAACCGATCTCTCCAAATGGGAAAGACGGCTTCTTCTTAGATTCAATCACTTCGGCAATCAGCTGAAATGCCTGCGTATGCAAGCCTGGAATTGCTTTTCGGTTAACAGATTCACAGCCTAAGAGAATGGATTCACCCAAGCGCAGATTGTTGACTCTGCCGAGATCTGGCGTGGATTTATACCACTCATAATTGGCTGAATTGCCGCCCGAAATAATTTCTAAACTAATCTGAAATTCTGCTTCAAGCAGAGTAACTAGTTCAGACAATGCCCGCATATTTTTTCTGTCTGGCTTCACTCCTCCATAGCACGCCAAATTGCAGCCAATCCCAACAATTTTTATGTGGGATAGCGTCAGCGTTTGTCTAACAAATTGAACCAGGTCACACGGAAGGACGCCTTCACGCAGATCGCCCAGTTCTACCATAATGATAACTTGATGGGTTTTGTTATATGCTTTTGCATAATAGGAAAGGTGTTGAAGGGTTTCAATCTCAGTATTTAGGCTAATATCTACAGTCTTAACAACCGCTTCAGCCTGACTTAAAGCGGTGCGTAGCAGCACAAATTGAGCCGATATCCCGGCACTTTTCATTTTTTGAATAGTTTCAATCCGAGAGTCGGCAATAATTCTCACTCCGCCTTGAATCATCGCCTCAATAATCGCAGGCTCCCCTAACACTGCTTTAGAAACTCCCATCAAGGAAATCCCCTTTTGGCCATATAGCTTCGATAACATTCGGGCATTATCCCGAATTTGGGATAAAGAAATCTCAATTCTTGGCATGAACGATTGCATTTATTCCTTTCAGACGCTGCCGTCTACCTCGCGGCCAAGACAGGGTTTTGTGCTGAGTTTTCCCGCTTGGTTTTTTGATTCAATTTTGGCAAGTATTGGCCTAAGGCTTGAATCAGTTTTTGGCAGCCCTGACTCAACACATCCATGGTCGGCAGCTGAAACTGCTGCTCATAGTTTTCTATAATTTGCAGAACTTCTGCGTCTGCTAGATCCTCGTGGCTTAAGGCGATCGCTATCACTCTAGCCGGAGAAATTGCTTCAATCAGCTTAATTTCGCTCTCCACCGTTGGCATGGCCAAATTGGGAAAATCGCACCGGAATTTTCTAGCTGGTGGATGCTGGAGGATGATCCCATCTGGCATACTGCCTTTTAAGATGCCAAGAGAACTCATAAAAGCGGGATGGCTAACAGCGCTTTGCCCCTCAACTAAAATAACGTCGGGACGTTCGTTTTCAAATGCCTGAACTACGGCATGTTCAATTTCACCAATGACAAACTGGGAAATTAGAGCATCGATCGCAACGCCATATCTTGCTCCCTGCATTAAGCTCGTTTGACCTGTTGCAATGAGGACTGACTTAATTCCAAGATGGTTCAAGGCTTGGTTGAGTTCTACCGCAGTAGTCATTTTCCCGCAAGCACAATCGGTGCCCAACACGGCAATTACGGGAACATTGACCTCAGAGATTCGACCCGTAAAGACATGTAAATCTTTAAGCTGAGGCGGCTTTCTAATATCTTTAATTTGGACATGATGTTGAGCAGCCATCTGGACAAACTCTTGATCTTCAGTAAAAAATTGATGAAGGCCATTGATAATATTCATGCCATTTTTTATGGCTGCTAAAACCAAAAGCCTTTCTTCAAAGGGGATGCAAGCATCTAGAGGAGCTTTCCCGTAAATATAGCAATCTGGAACCTCTGAAAGAATGTTCAACGCATCCTCTAAGCTGGCAAAAATGGGAATGCCTTTTTTGGCTTCTCCTAGGGCTTCTCCCGCGTCCTCACCCGCCAATAACTCGTCAATCACGCCGACGATAGTATACATTTGCGAGTGTCGAACTAATGCGGCGGCAGTTTTGCCATCTGCTAGGCCAAATTGATTGCCACAATAAATCAAGGCCGTTTCTTTCAAGAGCGCCATTAAATCAGTTTTCCTCAATTAATTCTTAAATCTGAAAGAGACTTTCTGAGGCGATCAATACCTCTCTAGAATCTCATTTTTTCTAGGTGTGAAAAACTCGTGTAGACCTGATCTAGACTGACACCCACAGCCTAACGCCCACCGTGTCTTCACATGCACTAAAACCGAATACAGCGATCGCTGCGAAACTTAGTAAAAGTTAGTTTGAGTTACGTCAATAATGTATGGTCGGCAGTAAAAACATCAAGCTCTAACTGAGTCTTGATAGAGCTTTACCAAGTTAGTTTAGACTTTTAAAGTGTAACACACATTACACTTTTGCTGGATGGCTACAGCAATCGCCGCATCGGCACCAGACAACTGTG
>CASBQJ010000407.1 GCA_949127705.1 Synechococcales cyanobacterium PMM_0085 | reverse complement strand
TCGCACCTCCGATTTAGTGACTCGGCCGCTGAAAGACTTTGCTGAGCTGGGTCAAATTCCAGAGCACGAAGTTCAAGAAAAAACGCTGCCTGTATTTGACAATCACCGGGTGGCTAAACGGTTTATGCGACGGATGCAGCGGGTCGTAAAAATTCCCGATGGTCGGGTGTTTCTCAAGGTTGGTTCTTACCTCCAAGCGAAAGGCATTACCCGCCTGCTGATCGATGGCCAGGTTTATTCGCTTTAGGGCGTTATGGGTTAGGGCGCTAGAGAGGATGGCCTAGACCCGTGGCTACTTTTTGCCTTGCTGGCTCCGATCCATTCAATCGCCTGATTATTCATCAAACTCATCATCTTCGGGCTGTAGCCGTTTTTGCGGCGTGCGGCCAGTCGGCAATATTAGCGCGGCACCCAGCATGCCAATGGATGCACTCAAGCCGAGCAGTAGCCCGACTGGGATTTGCACCGATCGCAACATCAAAAACCGCAGCGAGACGGGCGTAGCATTTTGTACCGATACCAGGGCGATCGCACTCACCCAGGTTGCTAGTAACAGTGAGGCCAGAAAATTGAGCATAAAAAAATTAGCTTGGGGGAGAAGGTGTGCTCGTGGCCGGAACGCAGCTATCGGTGAGGCAAACCAATAAAATCGATTGGATTTTGGCGTCTGCTTGATATTGCTGAGTTTCGTTGAACTCTCCGACGGGCGAGGGATAGATTCCTGCCGTCTGCTGGCTGCCATTACCGGTCGCAAAGGAAATGCTAGGCGCAGGCTGGCGCTGAAACCGCACATATTCGCGCGATTCATTTTGGGTATTAAACGACAGCGTTGCCTGCCCGTAGACCTGTTCTGCCTGTTCGATCAAACTGCCTGGCCCCACGCCTTGTGCCGTCTGAAAGCCAGGGTTATCGGTCAACAATCCCTGAATTGTGTCCGCATCTGTAAATGTGCTGCCCGCTAAGTACAAGATATGAAATTGGGTTACGCCGTTTTGGGTGACGGCGATCGCGTCAAAATCTACTATGAATGGAGACTTGACCGCGAATTCTGCTGTGGGCATCGCTTGCTTCAAAACGCCTAACGTCATCCCCAACCGGGCTGTCCCCATGCCCTCGGCTGAAATGGTAGTACTTTGCACCGATGGAGTGGGCGACGTGGCAGCAGAGGCATCAGGGGCAGGCGTTGGCGCAGCCCCCGACGAGTCCGAACTGCTAGCGGAGGGGCCGCCTGACGGTAGCACTGATGACGCAGGTGATTTATTGCATCCTGCTAGCACAATCAAGAGGCCAGCTAGCAAACAGCGGTTAATCAATCGGATGCTCATGAATGCAGGTATCTCGTGGCGTAGAGTGGCGTTAGACCGATAAAAGTATAGCCGTTGTGATGCGATCGCTGGCAAATTACGTCTGGGTCACACGTTTGCGAGTGGATTCATCCACAGCAGCATAGTTCGCTTGAGGTGATTGAAATCCTTGAAGACTTCTTGCCGCATGAATTGACCGATCGCATCTAGGGGGGTAAAGGCTGAACCAGCTTGCCACTTTAGATCTTGCCCCAACGGCGTTAAATGATTGCCCTTTAGCGTCTGGAGCGTCGTCAAATCTGGAAAGCGGCGGAGCATCACCTCCATCAGCGATCCGGTCTGGTCGATATCATCGGCGGTAAACTGAACGAGTAAATTGCGCCGGATTGGATAGTGACGTTCGATTAAGCGAAACGTTTCTAGGGGAGAGGGGGTAAACTCGACGTCAAACGCCGGAGCAAACTGGGAGAACTGCTCAAAAAAGGGAATTGAGCGTCGAGCGGGGAAATTATTGAAGGATACAAAAACATTGCCAGCCCGCTCTGACTGAAGCATACTGCCGATCAGTAAATGGAGCTTGCAGCCCATGCTGTGCCCAACCCCGTAAATCGGCAAATATCGCCGCTTCAGCACCCGGCTTTGCAAATAATCTAAGGTTTGCTCAAAGGCACGAGCCACCTGACGGGCGATCGCCTCATGGTCAAACGTGTTGACAAACGGAGTAGCAACCACCACATAGCCTTGATCTGCTAGAAATTCGAGCAATGCCCGATAGGTAACCTGTGGCGCGGCGGCCACAAATGCCCCGCCCAAAAAATGCACAATAGCGGTAGGTCTTGGTGGCACCAACACCCAGTTACCAGAAATTTCTTGCCAGTCCATAACCCTCAAACCTGTTTAAGCCGTTTCTATGCTAACGCGCAGGCCATGGTCTAGAGATAGCATTGGGTTTTGTTGAAAACGCAACCAGAGAAACGTTTCTTTAAAAGAAGTTAACCCAAATGGGGGATGTTTGAAGCATGAGGTTCGCATAGATTACTCAGTCAAACCTGCAATTTAACCAATCTTGAGCACAGCAGTAGGCATCTTACCTTCCAGGACTTAACTGAAGCAAGATCTAGCTTGTGAAAAGTACTTTTGTACTGTACCTTGTGACTAGTTATTTAGGTGCCAATTGGCTCAATCTCACTATTTTACTTTTCCCAGCAGTCTTTACTCCAATATTCTTTGCTGAAATCATCGTGTTTTACTGGCTGCCTCCCTTACATTTCTTTATACTATTGAACTGTTCGTCTGTTTTCCCTTCAACCTCCCTCTAACTCAGCAAGGTATCAATGATGAATGTCAAGGTTTTGCGCGCTGGTCGGCTTGCTGGCGCAGCTCTACTAGTTTCGGTACTGGCAAGCGCTTGTGGAGGTGGTGCGCCATCGGCACAGCAGGGCCCGCCCGCCATGCTGGTACAGCTGCAAACCGTGAAAAGCAGCGCATTGCTAGATACCTCAGAATTTGTCGGAGCGTTAGAGGCGCAGGCCAAGGTTACCCTCAGCCCAGAAGTGGACGGCCGGGTGGTGCAAATTTTTGTCAAGCCGGGTGATGTGGTGAACGTGGGTACCCCCATTGCTCAAATGCGCAGCGGCAAAACCCAAGCGTCGGCTAGCGGGGCGGTGGCGGATGTCAATGCGGCCCGGGCTGCACTCAATACCAACGCCGCCCGGGTCAAGGCTGCAGAGGCCGATCGAGATAGCGCGGCGGCTGATGTGCAGCTGCAAGAATCAGACCTCCAGCGGACTCAAACGCTGGTTAGTCAAGGTGCTCAGTCGCGGCAAACTCTAGACCGGGCCAGAAATAGTCGAGCTACAGCGATCGC
>CASBQJ010000406.1 GCA_949127705.1 Synechococcales cyanobacterium PMM_0085 | reverse complement strand
GAAGGGTTGAAGCCGATTGAGGCGGGTCGATGCGGCAGGTCTACCCCGAGCGCTTCGAGTCGAGAGCGAGGAGAGCGGAGCCGATCGGGATTCGCAGACGTGGCAGATTGATAGGCAGACTGTTCTGGTTTTCGACCAGGTTTACGCGGTTGTCTGCTGGCTCCCACTGAATTTGCCGTGTGTCGTACCATCCTCGCCCTCTATCCCTCGGTTTTCACACTCACTGTGTGGGTGGCTCATGCCGTTAGAGCACAGACCCTTTACTCTGCACCCCCCGCATTCCTTGATCAAGCTAAGTGTCGATATTAACGAATTTCAGGGTAAAGGCTGCAAGATTTTTGCTACCTATTCTCAGCCGTTCAAGTCAGACGTTCAAGGGCAACCCTCAGTTAGCCAATAGCGATACATGTGCTGCTACGACGCGCCATCCGTCTGCGGTGCGAAGCCAGGTTTGGCTTTGCCGACCGACCTGTGCCGTGGTAGCCCGATAAAATTCGGTGTTGGCGGTGGCAAAGTTGTCGCCATAGGTAGTGATCACCGTGTTTTGTAGCGTCCGAGCCAGTCCGGCAGCAGCGCGGTTGACCCGAAAGTTGGCGATCGCCTCATACCCATAGAGATTCTCAGTGGCTCCATAGCGCAGGGTATGGGGGCTATGCCAAAACAATTCATCTAACACCGCCACATCGTTGCTAACCAGTGCAGCCTCATAGCGTTCAAACGCAGCTGTTACTTCGGCCACAGTAGCAGGGAAATTAATATCCATCAGAGTATAGAAATGAATGATCAAGACGATGTTTGGTAGGTGCAATCATAGGGCAGATCCCTGTAAGTTAGGGTGATGCAAACATCCAAACATGGGCTTGAGTGCAGCTTGCATGAGAAAACATCTGCCACGGTGGATTTACTGGATTGGGCTAGGAATCGGAGTGTTAGTGCTGACGGCAGTGCTGCCAACGGTGCCTGTTTTGTGGCAGGGACTCTACTCGGCCTTGGGGGCTACATGGCGAGCCACAATTGATCTGCTCACCATTACGTTGATTACGGTTTTGTTTGCTAGCCTGCTGGCACCGCTAGAAGCGCTGGGCTGGTGGGCGGGCTGGTATGGCGATCAGATCCAAACGGACATTAGCCCTGGTACCTTGGCGGAACCGCTGATTGCGGGGCAAGCAGTGCGGCGCTATGTGGTCTATCTGGATGGTATTTCCCAAGCTCAGCACCTCTATATTCCTGAAGTTGAGCGGTTTTTGCAAGAGCTGGCCACGGCTTTGCCAGATGACATCGTGTTGATTAAGGGAATTATTCCCTATTCAGTATTAAACAGGCCACTGACCGAAGACCGGCTGCTTTCTTTCTTTTGGCGCATGGCTGATCGGCTCCAGATGAACCCATCTGGGGGCATTTTGGGTCTTTTGCTAGCCACCACCATCAACATTCGCAATGTGCTGACCGTCAGTGTCGTCGCCGACCAACGCTATGGCCCAATCTACAATCAGGGAACGGCACAGATTATTCACAATAGCCTGCTGACGCACGGATATCAGCCGGGTGGCGGGGTGCCCCTGACGCTTTTGGGGTATAGCGGTGGCGGCCAGGTGGCGATGGGCGCGGCTGCGTATCTGAAGCGATCGCTCAACGCTCCAATTGATGTCATTTCGCTGTCGGGGGTGCTGAGTGGCAACCACAATGCCCTGGAATTGGAGCATGTTTATCACATTCGGGGCGATCGCGATTGGGTCGAAAAAGAAGGGTCGATTTTGTTTCCCCGCCGCTGGAAGATTTTTTTCCTGTCTGATTGGAATCGGGCTAAGCATCGGGGCAAAATTACATTGGTTTCGCTTGGCCCGGTGGGGCACAACGCGGGCACCGGGCCTTACAGCACGACAGCACACTTACCCGACGGGCGGACGCACTTGCAGCAAACGGTGGAGCTGATTGCCAGCATCGTTCAGGGCAGTTCACCGCTGGTTAGGCGGACGCAGGTCAGCAAGCTGGGCAACTACGACCTCTATCACCAGGCGGCGTTTAACCGCCCTGAGTATTACCCGCTTCAGCAGTCGCTTGATCCAGAATTGTATCGGGCGATCGCCCCCTGGATGGGACGGCTGATTTTGCCCCACTGCGATCAGCGGCGGCAGGTCAACGGGGCGCTGTTTGAGATGTATCATACCGAGCCGGGATATGAGCATTTGGTCGGTCAGCAGGTGCCCCTACGCTGGGGCAAGTCGGTGCTGATGCCGTCCTACCTGCGCAGCGTCACCAAAGACCTTTACTTTAGTGAAGAAGCCGAATACAGCATGAGTCAGGGGCTAGTGCATCCCTATCGACTAGATCGGTGGCAGCAGGTGAACCCGCTAGAGTCGCTAGCAGGTGCCCGCCCCTACGACGATGTGGTAGTCAGTCTGAATGCGGTGACCGTGGACGAGGGATCTGAAGGCTTGGCGCTGTATATCACGGCAGAACCAATCCAAATTACGGGTCGCTATTATGCCTTGGTCAAAATTTTGGGGCAAGTGCCTGTGGTGGAAAACCCAGAGTCGGATTGGTTTCGCGTGGTGCATTTCAACCCAGCAACTCGGGCGTTTGACCAGGTTCCGGAGATCGTCCAGATTCCGCAAGTGGTCGCAGATCGAGATGGGGTTTTGCCCTCTACCAATCGGCAGTTGGAGCGATCGCCCCTCAACGAAACGGGTTGGTATATTTATGGCGAACAGGATGGCACGGGTAAGTTTGTGGTACGGGCGATCGCCCCTCGCGCCTTGCTGCGGCTCCAGCCCGATCGGGTGATTTTTGGCAAAGACGCAGCCTGGGACTATATCAAACACGATGCTTGGGCCAATGTGGTGGCGCAGAAAGGGCGGGTGAGTTCGGTATTATTGTGTCCAACTGAGCCGATGTCTTCCGCAGCGCGGCTGGAGGCCGAGCGCGATCAGGCCAGCGATCAGGCCAGCGATCAAACTAAGAACCAAACCAAAAATGGACGCTTAGTGCCAATGCAGAGTGTCGTGTCGCAGTGGCGAGAAGGCGATCGCGCCCTGCTGCTGCATGTCTATGGCGGGATTGGCGGCAAGCAGCGAGAAGCGGCAGCCAATACGCCAATTTTCTTTGGTCACTTTGCCTATGGAGTCGCTACGGTGGTCTATGAGCCACTGGCGCAGGAGTTGAGCTTCGACATTTGCTATTACCAGGTCTACACCCACAATCAAGATGGCATCATTGCTGGCGCGTTGGCGTGGCACCGATATTTGGGCGATCGCCAAGTTGGCTGTTTAGGGGTGCGCCCGGTCTGCGACATGTTAATCAAGCTGGATGCCTTTACTCAAGCGTATGATTTTGGGGGCATGAACGCCTCAGCGCTAGACAGCTTAAT
>CASBQJ010000405.1 GCA_949127705.1 Synechococcales cyanobacterium PMM_0085 | reverse complement strand
TCAGTAAGAATGGGATGCCGGCATAGTTAACCGCTGCCCAACTGACGCTGTCCAGCAATCGCCCCGACAAAAACGTAGCGGCGGTGACGAAGCCAAACATCAAGAAGTCGTGCATTGCTTGCGTTTGTGCTTTTTCTGCGGTTGTGTATGCTTCAGTTAATAGTGTGGTTGATCCAACGAACATAAAATTCCAGCCAATTCCTAGCACCGTCAGGGCAATGATGAAATGGGGGATTGTGGTGCCAGCTAGGTTAATGGCGATCGCCAACAGATTCAGAAAAACACCGCTGAGGATGATCGTTAACACACCAAACCGAGCAATGAAGAACCCAGTAAAGAACGAGGGTGCAAACATGCCTAAGACATGCCATTGAATCACCGATGCAGCGGCATGGAACGGGTGAGGAATAGCGACCATCGCTAACGGAGTAGCGGTCATAATCAAGGCCATGATGCCGTAGCCGACCATGCTGCCCAACGCCGCCACGATAAAGACGGGCTGTTGCAAAATCTTGGTCAGCGATCGCCCCCGTGCTTTTTGTTCTGCGGCGGTTAGGGGTGGGATTTTGACACTGGGCAGCAGCGCCAGAACTACAATCTGCAACACAATAATGGAAAGCAATGAGCCGCCAAATTCGGCATTGGCTAACCCATCTTTGAGGCCACTGGCAAGATTGGGACCCAGCACTGCCGCCACCACGCCACCCGCCACCACCAGCGAAATGGCCTGTGCTCGAAACGACTCATCGGCGGCATCGGCGGCGGCAAATCGATAGAACCCGGAGAAGCCGTTAAACACACCCATCAAAATTGTGCCCCCGCAAAATAGGGCAAAACTTTGAATTAAAACGGCGGCCACCGCTAACACAATCCCTACAATGCCAATTAGAGTGCCGATGACAAAACCAAACCGCCGCCCTTTGCGCTTCATCAGCAGCGAGGCCGGAATGGTGGCGGCCATGACGGCTAGCTGCATCAGCGCCAGCGGTAGGGTGGCCAATGATGGCTCGGTAGCCAGCTTTTTGCCAATTAAGGCCGCTACCGTAAACAGCACAACCACAGAAGTCATTGACAGCGCCTGACATACGGCCAGCAGCGCTACATTCGTTTTGGCTCGATCCATGACGGGTAGATTCACGTTTTGCAGAGGAAGATGCAATATTATCTACGCCTTGACGGCATTCTTCTTCCCCCAACCGGGTCATTGCCCGCAGCCGTGTGAATATTAGCCGTGTGGATTTAGCCCGGTGCTGCCGCTAACGGTGGGTGCTGCGCCAAAACTTTTTTGAGATATTGCCCAGTGTAAGACTTAGCCACTTTGGCGACCTGTTCGGGGGTGCCAACGGCCACAAGTTCACCGCCGCGATCGCCACCTTCAGGGCCTAAGTCGATAATCCAATCGGAGCAGCGAATCACATCCAGGTTGTGTTCAATCACCAAAATAGTATTGCCCATATCGGTCAGGCGCTGGAGCACGTCGAGCAATTTGTGGACATCGTAGAACGATAGCCCGGTGGTGGGTTCGTCGATTAAATAGAGGGTTTTGCCCGTGGCTCGGCGCGATAGTTCGGTGGCCAGCTTCAGCCGTTGCGCTTCCCCACCCGAAAGCGTGGGAGCCGTTTGCCCCAGGCGAATATAGCCCAGTCCCACATCTACCATGGTCTGGAGTTTGGCAGACGCTTTGGGAATATTTTCAAAAAACAGCAGCGCTTCTTCTGCTGTCATATTGAGCACATCGGAAATAGACTTGCCCTTGTACTTCACTTGCAGCGTTTCGCGGTTATAGCGCGCGCCCTTGCACACCTCGCACTGCACATACACATCGGGCAAAAAGTTCATCTCGATTACATTTACGCCTTGCCCACTGCAAGCTTCGCAGCGTCCGCCTTTAACGTTGAACGAAAACTGTCCGGCTTTGTACCCGCGTGCCTTGGCTTCAATCGTTCCAGAAAACAGGTCACGGATGATGTCAAAGACGCCCGTGTAGGTGGCCGGGTTAGAGCGCGGGGTGCGACCAATGGGTGATTGATCAATCACAATCGCTTTATCCAAGGCGCTCAACCCTTCGATTTCGTCCATCTCGCGAGGCTGGGGAACTTTGCGGCCAAAATGGTGTTGCAGCGCCGGGTAGAGCAGCTCGTTAATTAGGGTCGATTTGCCAGAGCCAGAAACGCCAGAGACGCACACCAGTTTACCCAGCGGAATATCGACATCAACATGCTTCAGGTTGTTGCGATGGGCATGGCGCATTGTCAGCGCCCGACCACTGCCCTTGCGCCGCTCGGCTGGGGTATGAATGACGCGTCGCCCCGATAGGTATGCACCCGTCAGCGACTCGGGTGCATCCAGCAAGTTTTGCAGAGAGCCGTGGGAGGTAATGCTGCCGCCATGCACGCCAGCCCCAGGACCAATATCGACCAAATAGTCTGCCGCCCGAATCGTGTCTTCGTCGTGTTCCACCACAATTAGGGTGTTGCCCAGGTCGCGCAGCCGATTGAGGGTGTGCAGCAATCGATCGTTGTCGCGTTGGTGCAGCCCAATGCTGGGTTCATCTAGCACATAGAGCACACCCGTTAGCCCTGACCCGATTTGGGTAGCCAGCCGAATCCGCTGCGCTTCGCCGCCAGAAAGGGTCATGGCGGTGCGATCGAGGGTGAGGTAATCAAGCCCTACGTCTAGCAAAAACTGAAGTCGGGCTTTAATTTCTTTGAGTGCCAAGTCGCCAATTTGCGCCTGCCGCCCACTCAACTGCATGTTGTTAACCCGGCTGAGGCACTCGCGGATCGACATACTGGTCAGATCTTTGATCCGAAACTGACCCAGACGCACGGCCAGCGATTCTGGCTTGAGCCGATCGCCCTTACACACTTCACAGGGTTGATCGATCAAGTACTGCTCTAGTTTTTGCTTAAATGGCTCAGAGGTCGATTCTCGATACTGCCGCTCTAGAATGGGCAGTGCGCCTTCATATTTGCGCTGGTAGCCTTTGTTATCCCGATAGCGGGAGTCAGATTCGATATAGATTTTCTCGTTGGTGCCATACAAAATGACCTGCTGCTGGTCGGGGGTAAGCTTGTTCCAGGGCGTTTGGATTTCAAACCCAAACGCTTGCCCAACGCCATATAGCAGCGAAAAGTAATAGGTGTTATCGCGCTCAGACCAAGGGGCGATCGCCGCATATACAGGCAGGCTGGGGTCGGGCACTACCAATTCAGCCGAAAACGTCCGCAGACTGCCTAGGCCATGACAGTTGGGACAAGCGCCGTAGGGCGAGTTGAACGAAAATAAGCGCGGTGACAGCTCTTCCATAACTGCGCCATGTTGAGGGCAGGCAAAGTTTTCAGAGAACACCAGCTCCAGGGATTTGGGTGCCGCTGGGTCAGTCGTATCATTGGGGTCACCGTAGCGTCCGGCGGGTTCTGCGGCCATGCCAGGTAGCACCGGCAGCTGCACATCAGAATTGATTGGAAACGCGACGACATTGTTGGTATCGGGGTCGGCATCGGGCAGCGTCGCGTCGATGATGGCGATCCCTTCAGAACGCTTCAGGCAAGTCGCCAGCGAGTCTACCAACCGCTCTTGAATGTTGTCTTTTTTGACTAGGCGATCGACCACAATTTCAATATTGTGAAACTGGTTTTTGTCGAGTTCAATGTTGTCGCTCAGTTCGCGCACTTCGCCATCAACGCGAATGCGGACAAAGCCCTCGGCGGCTAGAGCCGACACCAATTTCTTGTGGGTGCCTTTTTTTCCGCGAACCACCGGTGCCAAAATCTGGAATTTGGTTCGTTCTGGCAGTGCCAGCACCTGATCCACCATTTGGTCTATGGTCTGCGGGGCAATGGAGCGATCGCACTGCGGACAATGCGGTTCGCCAGCCCGCCCATACAGTAGCCGCAAATAGTCGTAGATTTCGGTCACCGTCCCAACGGTGGAACGCGGGTTGTGTGAGGTAGACTTTTGGTCAATCGAAATCGCCGGACTGAGCCCTTCGATCGCATCCACGTCTGGCTTATCAACCTGTCCCAAAAACTGCCGCGCGTAGGCACTCAGCGATTCGACATAGCGCCGCTGACCTTCGGCAAAAATGGTGTCGAAGGCCAATGACGATTTGCCCGATCCAGATACGCCTGTAAATACAATTAGGCGATCGCGGGGCAAATCGAGGTCAATATTTTTCAGGTTGTGCTGTCGCGCCCCTCGAATCCGAATGGTGTTTTGGGGATTGGCAGAATGGGGACGATGCCCATTGTGGTCGGGTAATGGTGCGGCAGAATTGGAATCGACCGTCTTTTTAGCTGACTTAGGCATGAGGGCAGGGCGAAGCAGTTCTTAACATTCTACCGCTCTCGCTGCTTCTAGTTACTTTGTACTTCGGTAATATCTCGGTAATGTGTTGGGGGTAAGGGCTTGGGAGGTAGCGCTTGACCCAATTATGTGGATGGTATGGGGATGCGATCCGCGCTTCGCGCAGGCCAGCCAACGCCCGACTCACGGCTGCCCTCGCCGATCCGCTTTCGCCAAGATGACCATCGCCTTGTCAATATCTCGAATTTTGATGCCGCGCAGGGCAGTCAGCAGAGCGCGTAACAGGGCAACTTCAACATCAGAAAGTACAACCATGAAGAAAACCTCACTGTGGTAATCTATAACGCTATAGTAGCGTTACCACAAAAACAAAGTGAGGCTCTAAGATTTTTAGGATTTCTATAATATTTTTTTGTGTGGCTACAGATAAAGCCAGAATCACTGTTTATTTACCTCAACAGCTAAAAGATCGCTTAACCGTCGTAGCAGAGAAGGATAAGCGATCGGTTAGTGTACTGATTGAAATCCTAATTCTGGAAGCTTTGGCAGCCAGGGATGGAGGGAAAGAGTAGCGATCGCCATTCATGGAACAAGATAAGATAAGTTTCTTAAGAGTTGCTCATAGTTTTAGATTTAGTGCTAACCTATTCAACTGCTGACGGCGCATTTAACGTGCCTAAAAGTAGAGAGGTTAAGCATTTTGTCCAGAAGCAGCAGACCCCAGAGACAGCAAGCAAATCCTCTGGAAAAATGGTTAGCTTTAGATTGGAACCGACCAGAGCGATCGTACAATCCAGAGGTTCGTGATTTCTTAGCTAGCTTGCTGAATTACCCCAAAGACCGGGTTGTGACTGAAGACGCTGGTGGGGGCGGTTATCCAGACATTAAGCTGCTGACTCCTGAGAAAATTGCGTGGGTTGTGGGGGATCTCAAGAAAGATGATATAGAACTTAATACAGAGGGTGGACGGCGTAAGCTGTGGAACCAAAAACGTAAGTATGTTGAGGGCTTAACCCGATACGTTTTGTTTTTAACAGCCCATTATCTTTGGCTTGTTTTGCCTACAGGGGATGCAGTTGCAGGATTTGAAGATCCATGCAATTTGTCTGAAATAACCTTTGAAGAATTACAAGAGAAGCTTAGATTCATTTCCTACGAACAGGCAACTCACCGTAATCAGTGGGCAACTTTTATTGACGGACAATTGCCTTACGTTTACTTAAAGTTGGATGCACCAGAGACATTAGATCGTTTGCGGCAAGATTTGCAAACTAGCTTTAGTGAGTTGGGGGTAGCTGCGGAGGGGGCGATCGCATCCTTAATCCAACAATACGAAGAATTCAAACATCAGGAACAAGAAATTCAGCGAAACCTAGTTGATACAGGCGATACACAGCGACGAGCCTTCGTGAAACTGCGGTTTAAATTTGACTTTCACCGACACTTGTTTGAAGATATTCTGCCTCGCTTCGAAGATCAGTATGGGCGAGATGTGAATGCAAAAGGTAAGCAAGTTGAAGAACGGATTCGGGAATCATTCGTTGCTGACTCTGTCGCTGTGCTCGTTGCTCGTGTGTTGTTTTTACGGCTCGTTGAAGATCTGAAGCTGACCAAAAAAAGACGACTATCCAACGGTGGGCCGCGAGACTGGGCGGCGTTTGTAGATCAGTTGACGGGCGATGCCAAAGCCTTGGTGCAGCTAGTAGCTGAAGACGTGGGGCGGTTATATCACGAGCCATTTGAGCGCAACTTATTCGACTGGATTTATGAAACCAACGGGGCATTAGATGAAGCCCTACAACGTCTGATTCTGCGATTTAATGCCTACGATTTTTCAGGCTTGTCAGAAGAAATCCTAGGAGATATTTATCAAACATTTTTGCCTGCTGCCAAACGGAAACGTCTGGGAGAGTTTTATACGCCTGCTTCGATCGTTGATTGGTTGTTAGAGCAAACAGTATTTAGCCATGGCGAGGGCAGTCTGCTTGATCCGTCTTGTGGCAGTGGTTCATTTTTGGTGAGGTATGTGCATCGTTGCCTCGAAGATGCAAAAACCAGAGGATTAGATCCAGTTGCTGTCTTGCAAGAATTACAGACGACCGTTTGGGGCTTTGACCTAAACCCATTTGCTGCATTTATCAGCAACTTTCAATTGATGTGGGCATTGGTACGCTTCAAACCCTCGACGAACCCAGCAGATGTCCCAAAAATTCATATCTATAACCTCAATAGCTTGCTGCAAGAGTCAGACCTTGTGCCGCTGTTGGGGGAAGGATTTTTGGCTCCCGGTTCAGCAGAACGAGATAGCGCCCAGTGGAAATATATTGTGGGCAATCCACCCTACATCCGCGCAGAACGGGTGAAGTATAACGATGAGATGCGCGGGCTATGGCATCAGGTTTGGGGGCAGAATGCCGACACAGGCTTGGTGTTTCTCTATCGTGCATTGACTGAATCGCTGGAATCCGGCGGCTGGTTAGGCATGGTGGTGAGTGGCGGCTATGCCAATTCGGAAGCAGCGGCAAAAGTTTGGAAGCTGCTTTATCCAAGGCGAGATGCTGCTTTACGCAAAATTGTTTGGTTGGAATTTACCGATAAACCTGTGTGGGATGTCGCGCGCGTGCCGTTAATTTTGGTGATTGAGCGAACTCCAGCCAAGGAAGATGATGAAATTGAACTTTATGTTCCCTCTAAATGGACGAGTGATGAACTACCCGTAAAAATTAATTACAAAGATTTCTTTGATGCCAAAGTTAGCCCTAGAGTGACAGAAATCGATCCCAGCAGACCTTTAGAAAGTTTATGGGGAGACTATTTGTTACCGCTATTGCATCCTGAAGATGTACCCATTTTGAAAAAGCTATATCCCAATGGGAATGGCGGCAATATTGTTGAGTTAAAGGAAGCAGTTGCGCGGCAGTTGAGTCGCAACAATCGCCCTTTTTGGTGGACTTATGGTATTCAACGTGGCGGTGCAGAAGTTACGTCAGAACCTACAGGAACGAAACCCATTCAAGTTATTGCTGGACGCGGTTTAACGGTAGGCTGGCATGGAGAGCCAGCAGGATGGGTTGATTTAGATACTGTAAAAAATCGTCCTAACGGCAAGTTAAGTCTTTGGAGTGGAGAAGAAAATCCTAGCAAGTTTATTGCTGTTGCAAAAATCATCAAAATGCTAACGGCTTCCGTCGTAAATAACGCCTCTCAACAGACCGCTATAGCTACAGTAGACAGTATCCTTGTCGCGTTAGAAAAGCAAGGAGGACCACCATTAGAAGCTATCGCTGGCTACCTGAATAGTAGTCTCATTCGTTTTGTTGCATCAGTTAGATTTCGCTCAACTGTAGTCCAAGGCTACTATAGCCAGTATCATCCAAGAATTCTGGAAGCTCTGCCTTGGATCAGAAATCTAGACGCGACCATTGAGCAACGCTTGGTAGAGAGTTATAACGAACTTGCACGATTGGCAGCGATCGCCAAAAACAATCCCAATGAATGGTTGCTATCTGAAGTTGAAACCAGAATTGAAACGAGTCGTTATAAATTGAGTGATAAAAATTTAGGACTTAACTTTTCTAACTGGAGTCCTGAGGATGTATCAGGAGCAGAACTGAGTTTAGACAGAAACTGTATTCGAGCCGGGTTATTTTCTCTAGAACTCGTAGATGCAGATGTTGCTGAACTCGTTTACAAACTTCTGACACTCAACGCCGATGAAGATACAACCATTTCTAGAGCCATTATTCAGAAATTGCTGGTTCCTCAAGATTATGCAGCTCTGATGCAAACCTATCGACAGCGATTCGACAGTTTTCAACAAGTCGAGTCTGATTTCTTTGCAGCCCTAGCGCGTATTGATGAAACCGTCTATGAAATGTTTGAACTAACTGACGAAGAAAAATCTCATATTGAAGCCCGTCTTGCCAGTTTTCCGCTCAACAAGCTTCAACCCCGCTATCCCTGGCAAACGGTTAAACCCAGACCGATCAAAGCTTACACGATCGATCGCTTTGCCTGATTTAGCAAAGTTTCAACACGCGATCGCCCCCTCAGCCTCAGAATTTAGAACATCGACCTCAAACCCTGGAATTCCGACCTGTAACGGGCGATCGCCCTTCATCCAGAACATTGCACAAGATGAGCGATCGCTGCTAAATAAACTGCGTCTAGAGACGATCTTTCCACGGTTTTGGATCACGTTTACCGTGAAAGCAAGCCACAACAGTAATGATGTCCTGGTCAAATGCATAGAGGATGCCGTAGGGGAAACGCCGGATTAATGCTCGTCGCACTTGTTTATACAGGATTGGATGAGCAAGTGGGCTACGTCCAATACTAGACAGACAATTATCGACTGCGCGGACAAACTCAGAGCCTAATCCCAAAGTCTGTGCTTCGTACCACTCAAAAGCATCTTGAATATCCAGTTCTGCCTCTGGAC
>CASBQJ010000404.1 GCA_949127705.1 Synechococcales cyanobacterium PMM_0085 | reverse complement strand
CTGCCAACTCTTGCAGCAGCGCTTCGGTTAGTTCGCCGCGCTCATACAGTTCGGTCAACAGCGTGTCTTGGGGAAACTGCTGCATTTTGACAGCATAGTCAACGATCTCGCCGGAGCCACCCAGCTGGAATTTAGGCGCTCCATCCTCTACCGCTTGGGTGATGGGGATCACCGCTAGGTATAGCTCGGCGGCAGCCCGCTGATTTAGCCGCAGTTCTTCTTCACAGAAATGCTGTCGCTTTTCTAGAGTGGAGTAATCCAAAAAGCCAAAGTTTAACGGCTTTTTAATTTTGTAGGCATAGTCCCCCGTCAGCAGCACATAGGAAATGTGAGTTTGAATTAGCTGAATAGGAGCATCGGCCGCAGCAAAAGATCCTAAGTCAGGGTAGAACTCTGGTTTCAGCATTTGCTGAATTAGCGGCGGCAGGTTGGAGTCACTCATAGCGGACGTACTAATAAATAGAGTAAATAGAGGCGCAAAACTTTGCGCCTCTATGGCTAAAATCAGCGGCTAAAATCAGCGATCTGAGCCAGCTCTAGCGTTAGCAGTTGGTGACGCTAGTAGAAGACGGCGCAAGTTTAGCTACTGTAGGGCGGGCATCTTGCCCGCGCAGGCTGGAAGCCTGCACTACGAATGGTAGGCAGATTTACGCCTCAGACTACTAGAGCCACAGTTCTCGCTTATTCAGCGTCTTCTGACTCGTCAGAGTCAGCGCCAGAGCCTCTAGATTGCAGCACCGAAACGACGACGCGATCGCCTTCTCCCACTGCCCGAACGCCTTCAGGCATCGTTAGTTCATTGACGTGCAGGGCATCACCCAAGTCGAGGGCAGAGATATCAATCTCAATCGAATTAGGAATTTTGTCGGGAGCGCACTGCACCGTAATTTCGTTGATGTTGGTATCTAGCGTTCCTCTGCCAACTTTTACGCCTACCGCTTCACCAATAAAGTGCAGGGGCAGCGTGACTTCTACGCTGGCTTGACTGCCAATCGAGAAAAAGCTCAGATGGTATAGGTTGCGTTTCCAAGGATGGCATTGGACTTCCCGCAATAGGGCTTTGCCATTCCAGGGCAAGTCAGTGACATTGAGCTGAATCACGGTGTTATTCACTACCGCTTTTTTGACCAGGGTTTCTGCGGTTTTGGTATCTAAGGTGACGGCAATCGAGTTGGCTCCATCGTGTCCATACAACACGGCTGGAATCTGTCCCTCCCGCCGCAGCGCATTACTCTTTGAGTCGTCCAGACGTTTTTTACAGTCAACTGTGAGTTCCATGATTTGCTCGTAGATAACGTTAAGGTGGAAAGTTTTCGAAGCTTGAACGGCCAGTGAACGGCCAGTGAATGGCCTAGGTTGAACAGCTTAGCGCTCTAAGAGCCAAGTTTTACCGTTTCCAGCTTGAGCTACAGGTCTGCCGCCGAGACGGTGCCATTGGTATAAAGCAGGGCGCGCTTAGGGCCATGAATGGGGTCTTCGACAATGATGGTCTGATCCCGACTGGCTCCCAAAGACACAATCGCGATCGGCACCTCCATTAATTCTGCCAGGAACTTGAGATAATCCAGGGCTTGCCGAGGCAGATCTGCTAACGTGCGGCAGTCGGCGGTAGAGCGCTTCCAGCCGGGAACCGTTTTGTAAATTGGCTGACAGCGAGCAAACCGACGCGCATGACTCGGAAAGTCGCGGCACTGCTGTCCGTCAATTTCGTAAGCCACGCAGACGCTCACTTCCTCTAGCTCATCTAGCACATCCAGCTTGGTAATGGCGAGGCAGTCTAGCCCATTGATCCGCACTGCATAGCGGCCAATGACAGCATCAAACCACCCGCAGCGGCGACGTCGCCCAGTCGTGGTACCAAATTCAGCACCGCGATCGCACAACAGATCTCCCAATTCGCCATTTAGCTCAGTGGGGAATGGCCCTTCCCCGACCCGTGTTGTATACGCCTTCGCGACGCCAATCACTCGGTCGATGATGGTCGGACCTACCCCGGCACCCACACAGGCACCTCCTGCCACTGGGTTTGAAGAGGTGACATAGGGATAGGTGCCGTGATCTAAATCCAGCAGGGTTCCCTGTGCTCCTTCAAATAAAATGTTGCGACGCTGCTGCACCGCGTCGGCAATTCGCAGCGAGCTATCGACCACATGATGACGCAGGCGTTCAGCGTAGCCCAGGTATTCTTCAATGACCGCGTTGGGATCAAGGGGGGATAGCCCATAGAGCTTCTCAAGAATGACGTTCTTGTGCTGAACCGCCCACGTTAACTGTTTCCGCAGCCCGTCTGGATCCATCAAGTCAATCATGCGGATGCCAGTGCGTTCGGACTTGTCGGCATAGGTTGGCCCAATCCCCCGCCCTGTCGTGCCAATTTTGTGGCTGCCCCGTTGCTCTTCGGACGCCTGGTCAATGAGCCGATGGTAGGGCATGGTGACATGGGCGGTTTCCGAAATCAGCAGGTTTGCTGTAGAGATGCCTAGCTCTGCTAGTTGATCAAGTTCTTGCAATAGAACCCGGGGATCAATGACCGTTCCTGAACCAATAATGCACTCCGTACTGGGGTACAAAATCCCAGATGGAATCAGGTGCAACTTGAAGGTCTGCCCCTGTACAACTACCGTGTGTCCGGCGTTAACGCCCCCTTGATAACGCACAACCATGTCTGCTGACTTGCTGAGCAGGTCAGTAATCTTGCCTTTTCCTTCATCGCCCCATTGGGCACCAATTACAACAACGTTTGCCAAAGCCGTAAGGTTGCTAGAATTTTCAAATAAATGCGCAAACTCCCATTATCGTCAGGCTATGTTACCCATGTCAATGCTAAAAATTGATAAATGCGTCAATGATAGATGAATGAGTGCAGTTGGTTATTTTGAGAGGTACTTGTGACGCTATACGCTGAGTTGCATCGCCATTTGGGAGGCTCTGTAGTCCCTAGAGTTTTGTGGCGTTATTTTCAACGAAACCAGCCAGATTTGGCAGAACGCTTCCTAGATTATTCCGAGTTTGAAGACTTTTACACCAGACCCCGCAACACTCTGGCAGAATATCTTGAACTGCATACGTTAGTGGAACGTGTGCAGACGCAGGACACGCTGCCTTACTTTATTTATCGGCTGATGCGAGGTGCCTATGTGTTTGAAAATCTGGCCTACCTGGAGCTACGCTACACGCCCTATCTGCGGACGCCCGAGCATCTGAGCCAGTCGGAGCGGATTGATTTGATGACGCAGATTGTGGAGGTGGTGGGGCAAGCCAGTCAGTTTGGCGAATACCCGATCGCCACCAGCCAAATTCTATGCATGCACTCGCGCTTGCCTTACGAGGTGAATCGAGCCATTGTCGAGTTGGCGGCGCACATGGGGCAATATGTGTGTGGCATCGACTTGGCTGGGGGTGATGGGCATTACCGCGATCGCCTCGACGAGTTGATTCAGCTGTACGATTACGCGCGATCGCTAGGGCTAAAAACGACGGGGCATGTCTATGAAACCGTTGACGGCTGCTACCCTGAACTGTTGCCCTACCTGATGCGAATTGGGCATGGCATCCAGATTCCGCTACTGCACCCCGAATTGCTGCCTCAAGTCGCGCGGCAAGGCCAATGTTTGGAGGTTTGCCCTACTACTTATTTAAAAACAGGAACACTGCAAGATTTACATCAGCTGAAGGTTGTGTTCGATCGCTGCTTCGATGCAGGGGTAGACATTGCGATCTGCACCGACAATGCCGGACTGCATAACGTGCGTCTGCCGTTTGAGTATGAAAGCTTGTTGACCCACAATATCATCGACTTTGCTCAGCTCAAAGCCTGCCAAGATGCTGCGTTTCGTCATGCCTTTGCCTGGAAACATGCACAGCGACCAGAACGCATCTTAAATGGAATCTTGCATCCGGCAGTACCCGAGGAAGCCAATTCCTATTGAGTTTTGATTGGATGAAAGCTCTAGTTAGCGGGGCTTTCGTCCAACTTGATTCCGTTTTTGATTCACGTTTTTGATTCATTGCCACTCAGCCCTTTGAAACAAGCGCCTTTAAACTAGGCATAGATAGAAACTGATGGGATGAGCCTGAAGAAATTTGTGTCTTTATAGATGGAGAAGTTTGTAGTTTTCTATACTATAGTTAAGTGAATGAAAAGAACCGGGAAGCCTGGTCTGAAAGTATAGCTTTGCAACCGATGCGGACTTTCCCGGAGGGGAATGCTGGCGTGCAGATATATTTAGTCAAACTGGATATCTGCGGTCAGGGTCAAATGAGTGACGACGTTCGTTGTTGGTCTCCGTTAAAGGGGCGTTAAAAGGCGTGAATCAGCTTAGTTCAGGTCAGTCTAGTTCCAGTCAGATGCGGCGTTACGATCCAATCGCGATCGCCCGCTACTATGGCCGTAGACCGTGGAAAGCGGTTTGGCGGGCATTTAATATCATTAGGCTATTTCTTGGATTTGTTTTAGGTCTCAAGTTAGACGACTGGTTGCATCGGGCTGAAGCCAGCAAGTTAAAACGAGCGGTTCAACTGCGGACTATTTTGACCCGGTTGGGACCTACCTTTATCAAGGTGGGGCAGGCGCTTTCTACTCGGCCCGATTTGGTGCGGCAAGACTTCCTGGTAGAGCTAGAGAAACTGCAGGATCGACTGCCGCCGTTTCCGAATGCGATCGCCTTCCACATCATTGAAGCTGAGCTAGGTCGAGCAGTAGGAGACATCTACAGTGAAATCTCTTCTGACCCAGTGGCAGCCGCTAGCTTGGGGCAGGTTTATTGCGCTCGTCTTCATTCTGGCGAAGCAGTGGCCGTTAAGGTGCAGCGTCCGAACCTGCTGCCCACGATCATGCTCGACCTGTACCTGATGCGCTGGGCAGCGGGCTGGATAGCGCCGTGGCTGCCGCTGAATCTGGGGCATGATCTAACGTTGGTCGTTGATGAATTTGGCAGCAAGCTGTTTGAAGAAATTGAT
>CASBQJ010000403.1 GCA_949127705.1 Synechococcales cyanobacterium PMM_0085 | reverse complement strand
GTGGACGTCCAATCAACGTCTTTAGAATTAATTGTGCAGCAGGTTGGAGAAGCTGTGCTAACCACCACAGAAACCGTAGAACAACTCTCTGGAACCATTGATGCGCTGGCAAAACAAGTCCAGCAACAAGGCTACCAAATTTTTGCCCTAAGTGATGCAGTTCAAACGATCGCCGAAAATCAGGATGCCACTTTAGAGCGGTTGGGGCAGCTAACGGAAACATTACAGAGTCTTGTGGCGGCGATTGAAGACGGAGACACTGGCAGCTAGGGCAGAACAAGGAGCCAAGGTAGGGATCAGGTCTTAAGGTCTTTGGAACGGATTACAAGGGTGTTGATGGTTGAGGTAGCCCTAATTCTGCGCTCACAATTTATGATCCAGCGCTATAAATTAAAAGATTAACGTTCAAGTTGGCACCGAAGCCCCCCCACGCAATGTCAAGGGCTGAGGAACTGCGGCGAAACTGACCACGAACTGAAAGTTGGCACTGAGGACCCCCACGCAATGTCAAGGGCTGAGGAACTGCGGCGAAACTGGCAAATACGATTAAAACAAGACTGTTCACAGCAGTCCTCTGCCGCGCATGAGAGCATCCTTGCTTGGCTGCTGGGAGATGATCTAGATCGATTTGATGAGCTGCTGCCGCCTCAGCTAGCGGTGGCGAGACAGGCAATGGATTATCGCTACCGCATTCTGGAGCAGCGATATTTGGGGATGGCGCAAGAGGTGGCCTATGGCAATTTATTGCAGCGGCTCAGCAGTTTGTTCTTAATTCGCAGCAAGGTCAAAACCTGGGTGGCCCTGTCCCGCGATCGCCGCCGCACCGTGATGGACGTCCTGAAAGAAGTGATTCAGGAATTGATTCAGAGCGATAGCTACATTCGGCAGCAGATGCGGTGGATTGCCGAATGTACCGCCAATCCTCGACTGCGCAATGCATTAATGCTGGCTAGTGTAGAAGAGTATTGCCTCCGCCCCATTCGCAATCAGCCGCTGCTGGTCTATCGCTTTGTCAACTATTTGCGGCGATCGCAGCGCGGGGGCATGACTCAGGTGCCAACGGGTGATTTAATTCGCCTAGTGTCTGATGAAATTGCGCCCGATGACAGCGACAACCCGATGAGCCTGTTGGATAATCAGGCCATGATGCAGTATCAGCATCAGCAAGCCTGGGAAGAACAGCAGGCCCTACGCGACGATGTGAAGCAGAAGTTTCTGAGCTACCTCAAAGAAGACGTAGAACCGCTGGCAGCCGAGTGGCTAGAGCTGCACTTGCAAGGCAAATCCCAGGAGGCGATCGCGGCAACTCTGAATCTACCGATCAAGCAGGTTTACCGCCTGCGCGAAAAAATTAGCTATCATGCGCTGCGCGTATTTGCTGTCAAAAGCCAGCCTGACCTGGTCTCTGGCTGGTTAGGCGCTTCATTAGAGCAAAATTTAGGACTAGCCTCCCAAGATTGGCAAACCTTTTTAGCCGGATTAACGCTTGAACAAAAGAAATTAATTGAAGACATTAAGGCCCAAAAAACACCAGAGGCGATCGCCCGCGAGCGGAATCTGAAGGTGAGCCAAGTCACCGGGGAATGGACTAAACTTTATCTAGCAGCACATGCCCTACGCACTAGCTCTCGATCTTCACGCGCTGAATCAAGTGAAGGAGAATAAAGCTGGTCGGGGAAGCATTTATAACTATGTAGCAACTACGTAGTTTTTCCATCATCCCCCCTTTGGTTCGTTTCTATGGCGTCTCCCCTGGGTGACCAAACCGAATCTAAATTCCCGGATTCTATTTACCAGTCCATTCGATCGCACTTTTCTGACGATCTGGCTGCATATCTAGATATTCAGCAGCTTTTTATTTTGATTGACGGCGTTTTGCCGTTCGAGGCGTGCCTGTACTATCAAGTTTTGCCCCTATATGTAGATTCAAATCGGCTAATTTTGGGCATAGTCAATCCAAATGATGCCTCGGCAATGGACTATGTACGGCGCATTATTTCATATCACAAATATCGGCCTGTCGCCCATAAAATCTCATCCGAGGCAATGCAGGCGGTGCTTTCTGCCTATTTGAACCACAGCGGCAGTCAAGCCCGTCAACAGGCCAATCCCGGCGCTTCAAAAAGCGCGCGATCGCCGCGCAGCACTGCCCAAGTGCGATCTCAGCAGCGGGCTGATCGCAATGCCCAGCCCACCTACATTGTCGATAGTCCTGAAGATCTAAACGTAGAGCTGCCTGAAGGGTTCCTAGCAGCTCTGCCGTCTCCGCCGCCTCTATCTCATGCCCTCACGTCATCTGAACGGCCTACTCTACCCATCGCCGAGGTTCCAGACAACGCCCCACCTCCGGCACCGATCTTACTGCCGTTAGATCCACGTCCCCTAGAGCCAGCAGAGCCAATAGACGACATCGTGGCATTCCTGCTAGAGGTGGCCGAAGACCAAAACCAGTACGTTGAAGCTAAGCCCTTTAAGGATATTAAAGAGCATCAGTCTGATCCTCTGCCCGCTAGTGCCAGTTTGCCGTCGTCTACCGAGATCGGACAGGTAAACTCACAGTCCCAGCCGCCTGAGATGTCTCAGAGTCCTGAAGTTCCCCTAGTTCTACTGCCTCCGATCCCGCCCCTAGACGTGCAGCTGAATTATCTAAATCAGCCCATGGAAGTGCTGGCTAGGTTAGCCCCTTCAGAATTCCTCAAAGAGTTACTAGGAAGGGTTTTGGTCGGGGGGATCGGGCGGCTTTATTTTGAACGACAACCCCGCTATGGACATATTCTCTGGAGCCAAAACGGGGTATTGAAATCGATTGTGGAGCAGCTAGACTTACAGCGGTTTCAAGCCACGATCAATGAGTTAAAACTTTTAGCCCACCTGTCGCTAGTGCCTGTAACCCAATCCAGGCAGGTTGACTCAGAGCGCCTATACGAGCGCAAGCGGATTCTACTGCGGTTTCGCTTCATTCCAACTCCATTGGGAGAAGAAGCAACTATACAAATTTTGCGAGGTGCCGCGCTGAAATTTTATCAACAGCAACAGCTGATTTCTCTAGAGCGGGATGCCTTGGGTATTGCTCGACAGCTGCAAACTAAGCTCAACGAAATTCGCGATCGCGCCCGCTCCGAATCGGGAGCCGCCGCTATGCGATTAGAGGCTCTACCTGCGCTGAGTCAAATTCTCAAAAACATCGAAGCGCAAGTAGATCATATGCAGCCCCCAGCCGACCATCCGCCCCTAGAGTAGGGAGATTCTGAAAATGAGGAAGGAAGCGATGCTTCGTAATAAAGATGCTTCGTAACAAAAGAGGGAGCGCTTCGAGAAGGCCCCCTATGGAGATTGTGATATAAACCCAGATTATCTAGTTGTCATGGCTTAGACCAGCGCAGGCATGAGCTGAGTTTCCCAGCGCCCGACTGCTTTACCAATGACAGCCAGTTCTTGCATCAGTCGATCAAAGCGATCGGGCGTCAATGACTGCGGGCCGTCAGAAAGGGCTTTAGACGGGTTAGGGTGAACCTCAATCATCAGCGAGTCTGTACCGCCTGCGATCGCCGCCATGGCCATAGCGGGTACATATTCTGACTTACCCGTGCCGTGGCTAGGATCAATCATAATCGGCAGATGAGTCAGCGATCGCAGCACTGGAATCGCTGACAAGTCCAGGGTGTTGCGGGCATATTGATTGTCGAAGGTGCGGATGCCGCGCTCACACAAAATGACATTAGAGTTCCCTGCTGCCAAAATATATTCTGCTGCCATCAGCCATTCTTCAATCGTGGCAGACATGCCTCGCTTCAGCAAAATCGGCTTATCTTGAGCGCCTACTTTCTTCAATAGCGAGAAGTTGTGCATGTTGCGTGCGCCGATTTGGACAATATCGGTCACTTCGCAAATTTTTTCTAAATCGGCTGCATCCATTACTTCAGTGATGATGCCCAAACCAGTCGCAGCTTTTGCGGCCGCCAATAGCCCCAGAGCACTCTCGCCGTGGCCTTGGAAGGCATACGGCGATGTCCGTGGCTTGTATGCCCCACCCCGCAAAAACTTGGCTCCTGCTGCCTTGACCCGGCGTGCCGTTTCAATGATCATGGCTTCATTTTCTACCGAACAAGGCCCCGCGACCACGACGAGCGGAGCAGTAGCGCTAAACGTAACAGGCCCATTTGGGGTAGAGACCACCACGTCACTAGGCTCGCCCTGGCGATACTCTCGACTCACCCGTTTATAAGGCTTTTCCACCCTTAGCACTTGCTCAATCCACGGACTCCAATCTTGCAGCTGGAGTGCATCCATATCCACGGTGTCGCCCACTAAACCCACCACCGTTTTGTGCTTACCCACAATCTTTTCTGGACTCAGGCCGTTGGCCTTAAATTCGGCACTGAGGCGATCGATTTCACTCTCTGGAGTGCCCACTTTCATTACAACAATCATGTCAAAGCCCCGCTAGTTCAATGTCAGTCACGTATTGCCAGATTCTCGCATCCAGGGGCATAGGTCTGGACACTCAATTTCCAGACTTTCATGTCCTGAACCTACTAGCGCTCGACGCCGAAGCGCTCGGCCTGCCTATTGTAGAGCTGACCTGGCTGAAGCTATATTTCAACTAAGTTTTTTAAGATCTACTTTAGGATTTTTTACCTAGGATTTTTTACCCTGCGATCGCCATGCCCCAGCCATCCGCTTCAAGTTGATGCCAAACTCTGTGATCCCTAGGGCGCTGCCTACCTCCTCTTCTTCCCACGAGGCAGACAGGACGCCATAGCTTAGCCCCAACACCCCTAGGCCAAAAAAGCCCATGCTCACCAGCACCACGGCAATGTTGGGTAATTCAACGATGTCGCGGATCACCAAGAAATAGCTCGTGACAAAGGTAGCCATTCCTAGCACAGACGGAACACCACAGAACAGCGCCATCCGCCGCACCATCCGCTTGCTGACGACGTCTGGGATATTCATACTAGCCCTAGCGCTAGGAGCGACCGAGCGACTAGCGCCAGTGGAAGAGACGGGTTTGGGGGCAGCAAGTTTTGCTGTAGATGCCTTAGCCGCCTTCGGTTTAGCTCCGGCGGCTTTGGCAATAGGCTGCTTTTCAGTTTTTTTCTCAGCCTGCTTACGGCTTTTAGTCGGCTCAAACGGCAGTGGGTTGCGTTGGCTTGCCTGGGCGGAGGGCGGATCGCCACTCTTCGCAGAATCGGAGGAAGCGTCGGGTGCCATAGGATTAGTTAGCCGCGAATGCCAAGGCTGGTAATCAGGGCGCGATATTTCTCTGGCTCTTGCTTCAAAATGTAAGCCAGCAGTCGCTTGCGCTGACCAATCATTTTCAACAGACCCCGACGAGAGGAGTGGTCTTTTTTGTTGGTCTTGAGGTGGATACTCAGCTGGTTGACCCGTTCAGTTAGCATCGCTACTTGAACATGTGCTGATCCGGTGTCAGTTTCGTGAATTTGGTAACCAGAAATAATTTCTTGCTTGCGCTCTTGCAGGAGTGGCATGAAGGTAGCTCTATCTTGATTAATACAATCACTGATTGTATCACAGTGGTTCTGAAACATGACTAACGGCTGAGCCAAGCGATCGCTTGGCGAATCCAGGCTTCCGCATCGGCATTTTTTGCCAGCGCCGTTTCTTGTCCCACGACTCGCAGCGCCTGCATAATTTCTCCATTGGTGTAGCCTAACGCCAGTAGGGTCATTTCTACATCTTCTTGAATATTGGTCGTCGGTGCCGAGTCGGGCAGGCTGGTTAGCCCCGACTGCATCCGCCATTCTGCCAGTTTAGTTTTTAGCTCTAGGGCAAGGCGCTCGGCGGTTTTGGTACCTACGCCGGGAGTGCGCGAGAGCATCCGGGTGTTGCTGGTGACAATGGCCTGCACTAGCTCTTGCAGCCCCAGGGCATCGAGCAATGCCAACGCCAGCTGCGGGCCAACGCCACTAACGCTGATCAGCTGGCGAAATAAGTCTCGTTCTGCCGTTGACCCAAACCCATACAGTACCGTCTGGTCTTCTTTGACTTGCATGTGGGTAAACACCTGCACCAAATCGCCTAGGGCTGGTAACTCTTGCAGCAAGCGCGGCACCACTTGGAGGTCGTAGCCGATCTGGTTGACCTCGATCGTGACGATGACTCGACCCGCGCTGGGTTTTTGGATACTAGCGATCGCGCCTTTGAGGTAGCTAATCATAAAAGTGTAGGGTGTAGAGGGGTAGGAGCATAGTCAGCGAGCAACCGATAACTGGATTCGAGAGTCTGGCGTTGCTGAATGCAGGGATGAACCGCCAAGATTTAACCTTACTGTAGGGGCGGTTCGCGAACCGCCCCTACGAAATTCATACCTCTAATCAGCAACGCCGAGAGTCTTATCCGTGTCTCTGCATCCTCTGCTCCTTTTCCACCCTATACCTTACACCCCAAGCCCTCTACCCCATGAACCGCTGGAATCAAGCGATCGCCACTTGGCTGCCCAAATTAGATCACCGGATCTGGATTATGAGTGCCGCGCGGCTGCTGTCTCAAATTGGAACCGGGTTCACCCTGTTTTATGCGCCGATTTTTTTTGTAAATCAGGTCGGATTGTCGGCCACGCTGGTGGGAGTTGGGATCGGCAGTGGATCGATTACCGGGGTAATTGGGCGAATTTTGGGTGGAACGTTTTCTGACTCCTCGCGGGTGGGGCGACGGCAGACGCTATTGCTGGCAACCGCCGTCTGTGCGGTTGGGTCGATCGTTCTGGCACTCACGACCAACTTTGCCACATTTTTAGTCGGAAATTTGCTGTTGGGGCTAGGAATTGGGCTGTATTGGCCGGCAACAGAAGCCGTAGTGGCCGATCTGAGCACGCCCGAACAGCGCAATGAAGCCTTTGCTCTGACCCGGCTGAGCGACAGTGTAGGACTGGGGCTAGGTGTGATTTTAGGCGGGGCCATCGTAGCCACGACAGGTGCCTACCGACTGCTCTTTGTAATTGATGCCATTTCATTTGTGGCATTTTTTGGCATCATCTACTGGGCGATCGCCGAAACCCGTGATCCCCGTCAGGTAAACCATGCCCTCTTGAAAAGCTGGCGGTTGGCACTAGGCGATCGCACTCTGCTAATTTATGCTGCCGTCAATGTGCTGTTCACCACCTATCTGGCATTAATCAATAGCGCGTTACCGCTATATTTCACTAACTTTGTGCCACAAGACAACGCACCCGGATTTTCTGCTTCTGTGATCAGCGCCTTGTTTGCCTGGCACGTTGTGCTAACTGCCGTCACCCAGCTGCCGATTGTGCGTGCCCTTTCCCGGTATAGCTATGCGCAAATGCTAGCCATATCTGCGTTGCTGTGGGGGCTAGGGTTTGGCTTAACCTGGGTCACAGGCACCGTCACCTCGGGATCGCTGGGATGGGCGCTGCTAGGACTAGGCGTGATGGCGATCGCCACCGTGGCCTACACCCCGGCATCCTCAGCGCTCGTCGTCGCCCTCGCCCCCGAATCGCTGCGAGGCGTTTATCTGTCGATTAATTCGCTCTGTTGGGCAGCTGGATACTTTATAGGCCCTATTTTAGGCGGCTGGGCCATGGACGGCGGGCATCAACTGGCCAATGACTTCTGGGTTGCCGCCGCCGTCAGCATTTTGGTTTGTCTAGCGATTGTGAAATGGCTAGACATCAGCATTCAACAACGAGCTATGTGAACCTAAAGATTATGGATTTAATTCAGATCGGGAATTTGATTGCGGTAGTGGCGAACGGCTGTTCGCCACTACCGTCGCCGATCCTGAAGCTTCCGATACACAGCCCGCACATCGACCTGGTGATGCGCCAGTGCGACCAGCGAGTGATAGAACAAATCGGCCACTTCGCCCGCGATCGCATCGGGATCATCGTCTTTACAGGCCATCACCACTTCGGCGGCTTCTTCGCCAATTTTTTTGAGAATTTTATTGTCGCCGCCCGCGAGTAGTTTGCAGGTGTAGGAATCGGAGGTGGGATGATCCCGGCGATCGCAAATCACGGCAAACACCTGCGACAATGTGTCGGCAGGCGGCGGCGTCACCGTGCCATTGACCTGATGGAAACAGCTGCGCTCTCCCGTATGACAAGCAATATCGCCCAGCTGCTCGACTCCAACCAAAAGCGCATCGCTGTCGCAGTCATATCGCAGCGACAGCACCTTTTGCAGGTGACCAGAGGTTGCGCCCTTATGCCACAGTTCAGCTCTAGATCGGCTCCAAAAAAAGGTTTCACCTGTTTCTATTGTCTTCTGCAACGATTCTCGATTCATCCACGCCATCATCAGCACCGTTCCATCTAGGTGATCTTGCACAATGGCAGGCACCAATCCCTGCTCGTTGTACTGAATTGCGTCTAGAGGAATTGAGGCACTGAAAGATTGCAATTCGCTAGCCATACCTTGCACCAAACTTGAGGTTTCATCATGCTAGTACGTTACAGAGGCGATCGCCGTTTGAGCAGGCTCTGGAATTGTGGGAAAAATGCGATCGCCAATCTCACCAAATCTTGACAAATCACCCAAATGGGGGGGTTGACTATATTTTGCAGTCTTTGTTACGGTTGTCTGTAGTCAAAGCAAATAAACAGCTGCACCCATCCCAATGCTTGCTCAACGCCCCTACTTTTATTTTTGGTTTAGCCCGGTTCACTTAAGGTGAGTCCAGCTTGACCTGGAACCTTAGGTGAACCGCAGACAACGCTCTGCGGTTTTTGCTTTTAAAGAACTTTAAGGGATCGGATAGTTTGCTCGAAACCAATCGCGCCTGCAACATCCACGGTTTACTCCGATATGACACCCTCTACCTTTTACGTTTACGGCTACTTTTTTTGGCTCAGGAACTATCCGGGGTAACAGGTCATGCGCGATTGTGCAACCCGGGACCTCAACGGTTCCGGGTTTTTTAATTAATTTTTTCACTGTTTTTCACTTGATTGAACCCGGTTCACGTCTAACCTCATCCAACTTAGGAGACCCTCCCATGCAGAAAGCCAAACTTGCTCTCAAAACCGATGTCAGCCACCAATCCATCGTTCAAATTTCTGACACCGTTGCCGTCGGTGGACGAGATCTGCTGATTGTAGGCGGGCCTTGCACCGTCGAAAACCGCGCCCAGATGGAGACCGTTGCTAGCCGACTGGCGATCGCCTCTGTCCAGGCGCTACGCGGAGGGGTCTACAAACCCCGGACGTCACCCTACGACTTCCAGGGGCTGGGAATAGAGGGGTTAGAAATTTTGGCCGCCGTGCGC
>CASBQJ010000402.1 GCA_949127705.1 Synechococcales cyanobacterium PMM_0085 | reverse complement strand
GATGTAAGGATTTTTTGATGGGCGGGCGAAGCCCATCAAAAAATCCTTACCAATTTAGGACTACCCAGTAGATTACTCCTAGGTGGCGCAGTTATCGTTCCCTGCCCCTTACCATACAGACAACTCAGGCGATTGAAATGAATTTTTGCTGAGAGATTCTCGTTTGTTGGAGTGTAAAATCTGGAGATGAAAACTCTTCTCCAGTCTATCAACATTCCCGACTGCGCCTGGACGCGCCCCCTTGGGCTAGGGTGGGAGGCTCCCTATACCGTGCGCTATGCCAGCAACTTAGACGATGGCCCGTGGCATGGGATGCCGCTGGGGGGCTTTGGGGCGGGCTGTATGGGGCGATCGCATCGGGGTGACTTCAACCTCTGGCACATTGACGGTGGGGAACACAGCTTCAACACCCTGCCCGCCTGCCAGTTCAGCATGTTTGAGCAAACAGCCGACTCAACCCAAGCCTATGCCCTCTGCACCACCGCGCCAGATGATGGCACGTTGGCCGCATGGCAGTGGTATCCGGCGGCGGACGCTGGGGATGGAAATCAGGATGGGGATGGCGATGGGGACAGGTACCATGCGCTTTACCCCCGCAGTTGGTTTACCTACCGCCGCTTCCAGGCTGAGCTAACCTGTGAGCAGTTTTCACCCATCTGGGCGCACAATTACCAGGAAGCCAGTTACCCAGTGGCGGTGTTTGTCTGGACGGCGCACAACCCCACCGACCAGCCAATTACCCTCAGCATTATGCTGAGCTGGCAAAATACCGTGGGTTGGTTTACTAACACCCTAAAAACGCCAGAGGTGATCGTGCGAGATGACGGTAGCCCGGTGTATGCCTACCAGCCGCGCTGGGGCGAAAGCGCTGGCAATGTCTGTCGCTGGGTGGAAGCAGAGGGAGCGGTGGGCTGTGTGTTGGAGCGGGAGCACACCGATTCTGGCTCGCCGTCTGAAGGCGATGGGCAGTGGGCGATCGCCGTGCGACCCGATGACGCCGAGGTGTTTTATCACACGGGCTGGAACCCGGCGGGGGATGGCGCGGAGCTGTGGCGCTCGTTTGCCGCCGATGGGTCGTTAGTCAATGCTGAAGACGGCATCCCGGCAGCAGCGGGTGAGCAAGTGGGGGCGGCGATCGCCCTGCGCTTTACCTTGGCACCGGGTGAAACGCGACAGGTGCCCATGGTGCTGGCCTGGGATTTTCCGGTGACAGAGTTTGCTGAGGGAGTGAATTATCTGCGGCGCTACACCGACTTTTTTGGCCAAGACGGAAAAAATGCCTGGGCGATCGCCACCCATGCCCTGACGCATTACACCACCTGGCAGCAGCAAATCCAGCAGTGGCAACAGCCGATTTTGGCGCGCCCCGACCTGCCCAGCTGGTTCAAGATGGCGCTGTTCAACGAACTGTATGTGCTAACCGATGGGGCTACCCTCTGGAGTGCGGCCACCGCCCGCGACCCGGTGGGGCAATTTGCCGTGGCCGAATGCCTCGACTATCGCTGGTATGAAAGCTTAGATGTGCGGCTCTACGGCTCCTTTGCCCTGCTGATGCTGTTTCCCGAGCTAGACAAAGCCATCCTGCGCGCCTTTGCCCGTGCCATTCCTGCTGCCGATCCAACCCTGCGCAAAATTGGCTACTATGCCACCCAAGGCAACGACAGCCCGCTGGTGCCGCGCAAACTGGCCGGAGCCACGCCCCACGACTTGGGGGCACCCAACGAACATCCGTGGGAAAAAACTAACTACACCAGCTATCAAGACTGCAACCTTTGGAAAGACCTAGGCAGCGACTTTGTCCTCCAGGTCTACCGAGATTTTGTGCTCACGGGCAGCACCGACTATGCCTTTTTAGCTGACTGCTGGCCTGCCGTGGTGGCCAGCCTCGACTACCTCAAAACCTTCGATCTAGACCACAGCGGCATTCCCCAAAACTCTGGCGCACCCGACCAAACCTTCGACGACTGGCGCTTACAGGGCATCAGCGCCTACTGCGGCGGTCTGTGGATTGCAGCATTGGAAGCGGCGATCGCCATCGGTCACCTGTTAGAAAAACAGACAACACTCACAGGCATCCCCTTCCTCCCTCCTCCTGCATCCTTCCTCCTCACTTACACCACCTGGCTGACCCAAGCCCGCGCCATTTACCACTCCACCCTATGGAACGGGCAATATTATCGGCTCGATAGCGGTAGCGGCTCGGACGTGGTGATGACAGACCAGCTATGCGGCCAATTCTATGCCCGCTTACTGAAACTGCCCGATGTGGTAGCTCCAGAGTTTACCCGTTCGGCGCTGAAGACAATCTATGAAGCGTGTTTCTTGAACTTCCACGACGGGCAGTTTGGGGCGGCAAATGGGCTGCTGCTGGATGGTTCGGCGGTGAATCCTAAAGATACCCATCCGCTAGAAGTCTGGACAGGGATTAACTTTGGCTTAGCGGCTTTCTTGATTCAGATGGATCTCAAGGATGAAGCCTTGCGGTTGACCGCAGCCGTGGTGCGGCAGATCTATGACAACGGCTTGCAGTTTCGTACCCCAGAGGCCATCACTGCCGCTGGAACATTTCGCGCTAGCCATTACCTACGCGCCATGGCGATCTGGGGCATCTACGGCGTGCTGACAGATTTTGAATCGTAGAGCCGCGATTGATCGGAATGGCAGTGACTTAGGGAAACCGCCCCCTAATCCCCCAATTCTGGGGGACTTTTAACTCCTGGCTCCCCCAGGATTGGGGGCTGGGGGGCAAATCGGAGCATTATCTGAGTACCATTCCGATTGATCGGGTCTCTACTCTCTACGATTCAATGAATCCGATAATCGCGGCTTTACTCCTCAACCAATTGGCGAATCCGGCGTTCTAGCTGCTCTAGATCTAGCCCGCCCTCATCGCGACTAATCCGCCGCACGGTGGGGTTTACCTTACTGAGATTTTGCAGCAAGTCCTGCAAGATTTCTTGCTGCTGCCGTGCGTGCGTAATTTCACTGGGTTCTTGGACTAAATCGCGAACAATCGTGTCTTCGCTGCGAGAGGCCGTCAGTGGATTAGCTTGTCCTTCTACATAGACAAATGTTCTGCGCCCTGGCCCCCGATCTTCTTCCACAGGTACAAGGGCTGTGACTTGGTCGGAGCGCACATATTTACCAAACCCCAAATGGACTAGTACAGAGGATTGAATTTTCATAATAATCGTTAACTGCTTTGATCTACCTATCTCTATTTTAGAGGCGGTGTTGATAGCCAGGAAGCTTTGGAGGGTGAGGCTTTCGCCTATTTTGAGTAGAGGTATACACCTTGCTTAAATCCGTTTTTATCGGTAAAAATTTTGACAAACGGAAACATAAATTTGGGATGTAGAACTAAAAATCATGATCCAGAATCTAGTTTAGATAGTTGCCAGAGTAAATCTTGAGATCAGCGGGTTGGTTACCGAAACTCGTGTCATTCTTAAAGAGAGAATTTTTCAGCTGAACTATAGTTCTCTCTTTAGGCAGACCAAGTCTGATTCCAAAGAGGTGCATGATGAGGATATTTCCCTGGCAAGGAGCATGATAGCTACCCAGATTTAATATTTAGAAAAATTTAGCGGCAAAACTTGGGCAGTGCTTGACCCTGAATCAGCTGAGAAATTTGACCGCTACAACGGCACGTTTTCACCTTAATCTTGCTAGATTCTGCATTAGACCCTAAGCACTCCCTGAGACAGACCCAATCAACTGCCCCAATAAACTGCATTGCTAGAGAACTGCTCTGGAGAACGGATCGTGGCTTTCGAGAACGAGTCGGTAACATTTGAGGATTTTCTGACAGCCACTGGGCCACTGGGTCAGCTGGTGCGATCGCACAATTGGTCTACTACGTCACTTGGCGCGATCGCCCACTGGCCAGCAAGCCTCCAAACCGCGCTCAGCATGGCGCTCACCCACCCCCTGCCGATGACTATTTTCTGGGGCAAGGAAGGGCTACAGCTTGATAACGAAGCCTACCGGGCGCTGCTGGGAACCCGTCATTCTGCATTATTTGGCCAATCGGCACAGGGGCGAGGGCTGGTGGAGTGGGCCGCGTTGGAACCCATTTTGCAAACCGTAAAAGCCAGCGGTAAAGCCACCGAATTAATCGATCAGCCGCTGTTTGTGGAGCAAGGGGGTGAACCTAAAAAATGGTGGGGCACCGTTACCTGTACGCCACTGTGGGCAGATGGTGGCATTGGCGGCATTTTAGTTAGCCTGACTCAGATTCGCGATCGCCTGCCCTCAGCCATCACAGACGGGGCGATCGCCATGGCAGATCGGCCTCAAGCCGCCCCTTTAGAGGCTCCTCTGGGCGAAAGCGAAACCCTGTTTCGCCATTTAACCGATACTGCCCCCATCATGGTTTGGATGTCGGGCATTGATAAACTTTGCTATTACTTCAACCAATCCTGGCTCAACTTTACGGGGCGATCGCTGGAGCAAGAACTGGGACACGGCTGGGCAGAGGGCGTTCATCCCGATGACTTTGACGCGTGCCTAGCCAGCTATGTCACGGCGTTTGATGCCCGTCAACCGTTTGAAATGGATTACCGCCTTAAGCGCCACGATGGTGAATATTGCTGGATCTTGGATATCGGCACTCCTCGCCTGACGCCAGAGGGTAAATTCCTGGGCTACCTAGGCTCTTGCATCGACATTACCGATCGCAAAGTAGCAGAAGCAGAGGTGATCCAGCTCAACCAATCACTAAATCGGCAGGTGCAAGAGCTAGAAACGCTGCTAGACGTAATTCCCATTGGCATCGGCATTGCCCACGATCCAGCCTGTCGCAACATTCGGGTCAACCGCAGCTTTGCTAAGCAGCTGGGCATTTCCAGTCAGATGAATGCGTCTTTGAGTGCACCAGAACCCGAAAAGCCCAGGTTTAAGGTCTATTTCGGCGGTAAGGAAATGACGGCTGAAGAGCTACCGATGCAATATGCTGCCGCTCACGGGGTGGAGGTCGCTGAGCTAGAGGTGGAGGTGGTGCACGAAGATGGTCGCTCAGTAAAGCTGCTGGAATATGCGGCACCTCTGTTTGATGAACAGGGGCAAACCATTGGCAGTGTAGGTGCCTTTTTAGATATTACCGAGCGCAAACGGTCTGAAGCGGCGCTGCGCGACAGTGAAGCCCGGTTTCGGCAGCTCAATGAAACGCTGGAACAACGGATTAAAGCCCGCACTGCCCAGTTAGAAGCCGCCAATCGCGAACTAGAAGCCTTTTCATACTCGGTATCGCACGACCTGCGTGCCCCCCTGCGCCATATTGATGGGTTTGTGGAGTTGCTGCGCAAACGATTAGACCCCTTGATGTTAGATGACACCAGTTGCCGCTACTTACGCACCATTTCGACTACCACCCGGCAAGCTGGAATTCTGATTGACGACCTACTGGCATTTTCCCGTATGGGACGGGTCGAAATGCGCTGCCTAATGGTAGATATGAATCAGCTCATTCGTGAAGTGCAGAGTGAAATGGCATTTGAGGTGAAAGAGCGCCGTATTGAGTGGCAAATTGACGCGCTACCGACGGTGCTTGGCGATCTGTCGATGCTGCGACAGGTAGTCCGCAATTTGCTGAGCAATGCGATCAAATATACTCGCTTACAGCCGCTGGCTAAAATTGCGATCGCCAGCCTCAGCGACGAGCATGAAGATATATTTTGGGTACGAGACAACGGCGTTGGGTTCAACATGCAATATATCCACAAGCTGTTTGGCATCTTTCAGCGGCTGCATAGTGATCCCGATTTTGAAGGAACCGGGATTGGGCTAGCGAATGTACAGCGGATTATTCATCGACATGGCGGACGGGTATGGGCGGAGGGCGCGGTAGATGGCGGCGCAACGTTCTACTTTTCGTTGCCCAAGGAGATAATTCCCGTAGGGTTAGAGGCCGAATCTATCAGCCCCAGCCCATCTAGCACAAAAGGCACGGTAGACGCATGACCCAGTTGAAACGCATTCTTCTGGTAGAAGATAGCCCAAACGATGTGGAGCTAATTTTAACTGCACTATCTGACCATCATTTGGCTAACGAGGTCGTGGTGGTGCGAGACGGTGAAGAAGCGCTGGATTATATGCATCGGCGGGGAGCCTTTAAGCTCCGGATCAAAGGTGCACCCGTTGTGGTGTTTCTTGACCTCAAACTCCCCAAAGTGGATGGGTTAGAAGTGCTGGCTCAGCTCAAAACAGACCCCGATTTGCGGGTGGTTCCGGTGGTGGTGCTGACCTCATCTCACGAAGAGCCAGACTTAGCGCGCTGTTATGAACTGGGAACGAATGCCTATGTGGTCAAACCCATTAATTTTCATGATTTTGTTGATGTGATTGGTCAATTAGGGCTGTTTTGGGCGGTGCTGAATCAGCCACCCCCCCTGTTGGGATCGGTCGAGGCTATGCAATCGGTAGGAGAGACTAGCGAATGACAAAACCCTATTTTCTATTGCTGGAAGATAGCCTGCTGGATGTGGAACTGGTGCGCTCGGTTTTGCAAGAGGGTGGGGTGGAGTGCGAGTGGGTGCATGTAGAGACGCGGGTTGCCTTTGTGGAGGCGCTCGACCATCGGGCGTTTGATTTGATTCTGTCAGATTATTCTTTGCCTGAGTTTGATGGCATTTCAGCCCTAGAAATTGCCTCTGAGCGCTGCCCTGAAGTGCCGTTTATTTTTGTATCGGCAACGTTGGGGGAAGAGCTAGCCGTTGAAGCGCTGAAGCAGGGAGCAACGGATTATGTGCTGAAGCAGCGGTTGCAGCGGCTGGTGCCGTCGGTGCAGCGGGCATTGCGGGAAGCGCAAGAACGACGAAATCGCCAACGGGCTGAGACCGAGCGCGATCGCTTTTTTGTGGCTCTAGAGCAAGCCAATTTGACCTTAGAAACTCTGGTTGAAGCTAGCCCAGTGGCGATCGCCTTCCTCGACTCGAACGGCATCGTGAAGCTGTGGAATCGCTCAGCAGAACTGATTCTGGGCTGGAGTGCGACCGAAGTAGTAGGACAGTTTCTCCCCAGCGTCAGCCATCGCCGCTCAGAATTTCTGGCAAATCTGCAATCCGTTTTGCAAGGTACCCCGCTAGAGTATCTAGAGGTGCAACACCAGCGCAAAGACGGGCAATGGGTCGATTTAGACGCCTGGATGACCCTAATTTTTGATGCCCAAGGCAATCCGGGCTGTTTGTGTATTGCTGCCGATGTGACCGACCGCAAGCGCCGGGTGCAGGCGCTACAAGTCAGTGAAGAACGCTACCGCTCGCTGGCCACCGTGACATCGGCAATCGTTTGGATGACTGACGCTGACGGGAAGCTAGTCTCATCGCCTTCCTGGGAAGCCTTTACCGGGCAAACAGCGGCTCAATCTATGGGCTGGGGCTGGTCAGACGCTATCCATCCCGACGATCGCCAAGCCGTCCTGGACTTTTGGCATCTGGGGGTGGAGCAAAAAACAGCCTGTGAATTTGACTATCGATTGGGGCACCGCGATGGCGGCTATCGCTATGTTCACATCCAGGGTGTACCTATTTTTAACTCCGATGGCACGGTGCGCGAATGGATTGGCACCGTTACCGATATTAGCGAAAGGGCGCGGCTCGAAGCCGAACGCAAACGGTCAGAACAAGCCCTGATTGACAGCGAATCCCGGTTTAAGCGGTTAGTCCAATCGAACCTGATTGGCTGCATTTTTTGGCATGTCAATGGCCAGTTGCTAGACGCCAATGATGCCTTTTTGAATATGGTGGGCTACACCCGAGCCGATTTGCAGGCCGGAATACTCAACTGGCGCAACATGACCCCGACAGATCAACTTAGGCTGAGTGAGCAATCGATCGCCCAAATGAGAATAGCCGGAGCCTCCGAAGCCCTGACTAAAGAATATTTGCGTCAAGACGGCAGTCGGGTTCCGGTGCTGTTGGGTGGAGTGATGTTTGAAAACTCTACCGAGCATGGCGTCAGCTTTGTGGTCGATTTGAGTGACCTCAAACGTACCGAAAAAGCCCTGAAAGAGCACAATCAACGGCTACAGCTCCTGTTTGATACCACTAGCGACTTGCTGTCTACCCAGCAGCCCTTGACGTTGATGAACAGCTTGTTTGACCAGCTTTCTACCCAAATGGATTTGGATTACTATTTCAACTTCGTGGTAAGAACGCATCAATCTCGCTCAGTATTGTGGCTAGAATCCTATGGGGGGCTAACCCCAGAGGAAGCCGAGACTTTGCAATATATTGATTTTGGCCAGGATGTGTGTGGGTTAGTGGCGCAACAACGTCGCCAAATCGTTTTAGATGATGTGCCGCACTGCGACTTGCCCAACGCTCAAACGCTTTGCTCATTGGGAATTCTGGCCTATGCAGGGCAGCCGCTAATTGTTCGAGGTCGGTTAATCGGAACGCTGTCGTTTGCCAGCAAAACCCGCACTAGTTTTACGCCAGAAGAAATCAAGCTATTGCAGGTGGCGTCGGATCAGGTGGCGATCGCCCTCGAACGGGCAGAACTGATGGCCTCGTTGCAGGAGCAGACCGAACAATTGCAGCAGGCGAACCATGTCAAAGATGAGTTTTTGGCGGTGCTCTCCCACGAACTGCGCACGCCGCTGAACCCGATTGTGGGCTGGTCGAAAATTTTGCGCACCCGCACCTGTGATCCGCAGACCACCGAGCGCGCCCTAGAAACCATTGAGCGCAATGCCAAAATTCAGGCGCAGTTAATTGATGATTTATTAGATGTTTCTCGGATTCTAAGCGGCAAACTCAATCTAAATATTTCCCCTGTCAATGTAGCTCAAACCAT
>CASBQJ010000401.1 GCA_949127705.1 Synechococcales cyanobacterium PMM_0085 | reverse complement strand
CTCGCTGAGATCCATCCCCGCTGACTATGCGCACCGTAGTCGCTGATCTCTCGGCTGCATGGGCAGAGCGTGGTCACGGGAACGCGCAGCGAATAACCGAAGGTTCCCTCGCCACCGTCCCATCGCGCGTGAAACGAACTCCCGATGGCTTGCCAACTTTTTTTCTCCGTCTCGGGTGTCCGGCACTCCATAAACCACTGAAACGCAATGTCCACTTCCGCCGCCTGTGATGATTGCGACTCTCTCAGCGACTCAAGCAAGCCCGGCAGAGAGGCCGGCACCACTGGCTCGCGGCGATCCTGAAAAAACTCCACAATGCGGCTCATGTGTATGCCACGCCTTCCCGCATCCAACGAAAATCCGGCCTTCACGGTGCAGGGAAGCACGAACGTCTTTGTCGTCTCGGCCTCCCAACCCCCCACCTCCAGTGGAACCTGAAATCCACGAATCCCCACGCCGGAGAGCGCCAGCCCACGAGCATCGGACGACGATTGAGGATCCCCTCCAACTAACATAACTGCATATTCAGCCGCTTCTCGCAAAGCTCCTCAAAACACATTTCCGCAAAATCATGCATCAAGTTTTGCTTAAATTGGAAGCCATCGTAACAAAATTGAGAGAAACAGAGTGCTAATGAGACATGTGAGGAGCTGTCTGCCCGTAACCTCGCCTGCCGCACGCCAACCCAACTCACGACGTATCGTCCAAACAGTGACGAGACAGGCTGTGAGCGTCGAGGCCAGATAGACCAATACGAAGACTTGCGAGCCCGAAAGCATTGCAAGAAGGGCTCCGTCGTCCGCATTGAGCACCAATAGGCCATCCTTCCTCATAATACTGAATACCACCGCCGGCAGAACCTCCGGCGGCAGATGAAAAATGGCTAGCGATGGCCCCAGAGAAGAAGCGAGAGCGTTGAGAAGACCGGTGAACTGCAGTGCCGCAGCAACGAGGCACATGAGTAAAAAAATCGGCATTGCTTGGAGAAGGAACATACGGATAACCGCGAAGAGCCTGTGTGAAACAGCGCGCCATGCCGGCCATTGCAAAAAGGCACGTTCCGGCAGGGCAACAGATGACGCCTTGGCCAGCACGCCATGCCAGACCCGCGTGTGCAAGGCCCCGACCACAAAAAGCACGACGAGGAACGGCACGAAAAGCCACGGCTGACCGGCTGAGCCAAAAACCGAAATCGACGCCCCGATCTGATAACTGCACGCGGAGCCAAACGAAATCAGCGACACACACGACTTTCGCGTGCATGAACTGCAAGAGCGAGTCTGTATCACCGCGACGACATTGCAGCCAAACCCCGTCAGCACGGGAATGAGATCACGCCCGCTCAGTCCAATTTGGCGAAGCCATGGGTCGAGTGCTGCGCAGATGCGATCTTTCAGCCCCGTCTCCTCGGTGATAGCTGTTCCGATGCTTATGAGGACGACCACGGGAAACGCCCATAGAAACGAATACCATCCGAGTGTTAGCACCCCATAACTGCCGGCGAGGAGGGCGACGACCAAAGGAGGAAGATTCTCCATACTGCTCACCAATGGCTGTATCAACAAGGCATCCGTCGGAATCTGCAAAGCCGCTGAGATCTTAAAAGCGAGCATCACGGGCACGGCGAAAATGAGAATCACACTGAAAAGAGCCAGCCACGGGCCGAGCCAACGATTTTCGAACAGAGTCGCGTCGGGTCGCGTTTCGACAAGAGACGGAAGCGATCGGGATAGTGATCTGCTTTCAATGGGCCGTGCGGACGCCACGGCCGACGAGACCTCCCCCCTCGCCACGTCGTCGATGCAGCGCGCATTGACGACGGCATAAGAAATTCCCAGCGACTGTGCATACGCCGCAACTGTTTGGCGGAGACCGCTCACGGCGCGATCTGCAAAAGTGACAACCAGTGCCACGGCTTTGTTGCCGACTTCCACTGTCCGCAGCAAGTGTTGGAGTTCACTGACGAAGTGTGTGCCCCTCACAACGAGGACAACACGCTCGTTGGACTTCAAAGTGCCCAGCGCTTCTCTTGTCGTGACCGAGTCGCCTTGCAAGCGAATACCCGGACTATCAATCAGCTCGCAACCGCAGACCTTCGAGTAACACCGCCGGCACACGACCGTCGATCCGCGAAAGTTCGCCTCGTCCGAAAATCCCCCTGTGAGCCCGTGGAAAAGTGCAGATTTTCCAGCGGACTCGAGGCCAACAAGAATAGTTGAAGGATGAACCGTCATTTTAAAAACCGCCCCTAGCAAATGCACTCCTGCCCGCAACAGGAGAGGTCTGCGAGCCTCATTTGGCTATTTTCATAATACGAGATGATATCGGGTGAGACGGGGATACCGGTTCTCGAGGCGAGGGTCTCGGCGATGATGGCAAAGCGTTGGCGAAACTTATAAATGTAGCAAAAGATATGGTGGTCGTGTCGAACGAGCGGCCCCGCCAGAAAGAGACCTGGCGTGAGAGATGATTCGTCTGTCTCTGTAAGAAGGATTTGTCCATCGTCACGATAGTCAAACAGGTGCTTAACGGGCCCGATCCCACCTGCAAACCCGGTCGCCAGAATCGGCGGGTAATTTGAGCGAAATGTGGCTTGTCTCTGCGTTTCGACAACATAGTTCCCGCCTTCCAGAGTCACCCGGGTGACGTGGCACTGGTGGTGGATTTGAATAGAATCGCTCGTCGCGCGAATGAGGCTTAGCCTTCCCCGCGTAAACGGCGAGAGCGAACGGCTGGGATCTTGATCTGCAATCGGGAGTTCCTTTTCGCGATTCAGCAACACCGCAACTTTTCCCAAACGAGCCAATTGGATAGCGGCGTCGGCACCACTTTCAAAAGCACCGATCACAATGCGTTCGGCCCCCTCAAGTGCGGAATAGGAGGCGATCAACGAACTGTGCTGACAAAGTTCGCTCCCTGGAAAACCGGCCATTTTGGGGAACTGAAATTCCCCGGCTGCCCAGATCACGAAACGTGGCTGGAACGTGTGCGTGGCTGTCTTTACCGCAAATCGACCGCCGGGTTTCGCTGTAACGCTGACGACTTCACAAGGCGGCAATACATCCACCCCGGCAGAAAGAGCCAGAGCCTTTAGATAGCGCGCATACTCGCGGCCGGTCGGATGCTCTACTCCCAGGAAATTTGCAACCGACGTATTTGCCACGACTGAATTCAGGTCAAGGATGCCAAATGGGGTCGAATTGAAAGACGGCGTGATCAGGCGCATCTCGCGCGGCCAGCGCTCGAAAGAGGCTCCAATACCATGCCTATCAAGGACGGCGACACCTCGAACCGAAAAGTCAATTAACGCCACCGCGACTCCAATGCCAGCTGCGCCTGCCCCGACGATAATGATCTCGGGCTCCGTCATGCCAGACTCCCCCCCACTGCCGGTTCAAGCACGCGGCGGAGTTGATCGGCCAGTGCGACAGCATTGAGTTTGACGCCGATGAGGACGGCGCAACTTGGCACGATGGGAGTCTGCTGCAGCTTCATCAAAGCCGTCCCCGTTTGTGAGGCATCGACTCGCTGGAACGTGAACCAATCGTTGTGGGCATCGGTCAATTGCACCAAACCTTTGACCCGCAAAACGCTTGAGGGCAAACCGTGCAGCCACTCTTGGAGCATCGTTGAGGAAATGGGAGTCGGCAGGTCGAGCTGCACGCCGACAAAGGCATGCGAAAGAGAGTGCCTCTCATTGTCATGACTATGCGCGTCGCCATGAGCGTGCTCGTGGTGCTCAGCAGGGTGCTGGGGATTTTTGGCGGATTTCTCAAAAAGGTCAGCGAGGGCATTGAGTTCGACCGCCTCGGCTCGGGGGTTAAAGAATTTGATGTCGGCGCGCACTTCGGCAATTCGCTCGGGTGTTTCGGAATCGAGGCGGGTGAAAAAAAGGTGGCTTGAGGTTTCGACTTGGAGGTGCTCGAGCTCATTGTGCCAATGGCGTTTCTGCCAGCGTTTTGCGTCCACGACCGTGACTTGCAAAAGGGGTGCGTAGCGTTCGCGCAAGCGGGGATTGACGAGCAAGTGTTCGATGAGGGCGGTGGGGTCGGTCGTGCCGTTTGCCTCGATCAAAACCACACGATTTTCCGCCTCGGGGACTTCCACCAGTGTCACCATGAGCTCCATTACAGAGTCGCAACAAACACAGTTGCCATTGATGGGAGCGACCGTTCGCCCGGGGGCATTGAGAGAGGCTGCGTCCACGCGGGCATTTTGGTAGTCGTTAATGATGACGAACGGGGCGAGTCCTCGCGACTCCAGAGCGGGGAGCAAGTCGCGCAAGAGCGTGGTTTTGCCCGCTCCGAGAAATCCGACAACGATGACGAGAGGTGCTGTTTTCATAACTGAGTCGGGTTGGGTGCGTTGCCATACACGGCGACAGGATCAAAAACTTTGCCGTCTCCGACAAAGACCAGAGCACTGCCAGCCTCGGTGCGAAGAGGGACACTGCGGTAAAAGCAACTGCGGTAGCCCACATGGCAACTCGCGCCAGCGCCTCCCGCCCGCACGCGCAGCCAAACACAATCCTGATCATCGTCGATGCGCATCTCTTCGACATACTGCACAAGTCCGCTTGTCGCGCCTTTGTGCCAGAGTTGCTTGCGACTGCGGCTCCAATAGTGTGCCTCGCCAATTGAGATGGTGTGACGAAGCGCCTCCTCATTCATGTAAGCGTGCATGAGCACCTCGCCGGTCGTGATGTCCGTTGTGACGACGGGAATGACTCCGTTGACATCAAATTTCGGGGCGAGTTGCGTGCCCTCTTCGACTTGCTCGACGGTCGATCGCGGGTGGAATGAGATCATCATAAAAGTGCTTTTTGGACGGCTTGAATAACCGCGCGCCAATCGCCAGGGCTGGGCTGGCGGAAAAGTCGTGCTGCCGGATACCATGGTGTTGTTTCCCGCCAAAGACCCCAGCGCCAGTCGGGTGTATGCGGCAGAAGAACCCATGTCGGGATACCGCAAGAGGCCGACAAATGCGCCACCGCAGTATCCGCAGAAATCACCAAATCCAGACTTCGAACAGCGGTGGCAGTATCGTAAAAGTTCGCGAAATGCAGCGTGGGATATTGCACAAAATCCGGCCACGCCCGGCTGAGAGGCTTCCGCTTTTGCAGACAGACCCACTCGTGTCTGGCGTCGAGGAGGGGCAAAAACTGCGCGAGG
>CASBQJ010000400.1 GCA_949127705.1 Synechococcales cyanobacterium PMM_0085 | reverse complement strand
GGACATTGCTGCGACTGTTTATGGGTTGTTGGGAGCGGTCTGCGTGGCAGCCTAGCAACCCCGCCATGCTCCCGATACCTTGCGCCACACCGTTTAACCCAGATCGAAAACGAAAACATCAAACCTAAACGCTACCCATCATGTTGAAAAATCCTGCAACTAAGTACCGCCCGTTTACGCCAATTTTGTTAGGCGATCGCACCTGGCCGAGTCGTACCCTCACCCATCCGCCGATCTGGCTCAGTACCGATTTGCGTGATGGCAACCAGGCATTGATCGAACCTATGAATATCTCTCAAAAGCTGCGGATGTTTAATTTACTGGTGCAGTGCGGCTTCAAGGAAATCGAGGTATCTTTTCCATCGGCCTCTCAAACCGACTTTGATTTTGTCCGACACCTGATTGAACAGCAGTTGATTCCAGATGATGTCACTATTCAAGCCTTAGTACCTGCCCGTGAAGCGCTGATTTACCGCACCTTTGAGGCATTGCAAGGGGTAAAACGGGCGATCGTGCATGTCTACAACGCCACCTCACCTGTGTTTCGCCGCACTGTATTTGGACTAGATCGCCCCGGTACGATTCAACTAGCGGTGGCGGCGGCGCAAGTTTGCCATACCCTAGTCGCTGAGCAACCTGAAACAGACTGGTATTTTGAATATTCGCCTGAAACCTTTACGGCAACAGAGCTAGACTTTGCCAAAGACATTTGCGATGCTGTGTTGGATGTATGGCAACCGACCCCGCAGCACAAAGCTATCATTAACCTGCCCGCCACCGTGGAAGTGGCCACCCCCAATGTGTTTGCCGATCAGGTGGAATGGATGCATCGCCATTTGGCACGGCGAGACAGCGTAATTTTGAGTGTGCATCCGCATAACGATCGCGGCTGTGGCATTGCAGCCGCAGAATTGGCGCAATTGGCGGGTGCTGAACGGGTGGAAGGCTGCCTATTTGGCAATGGTGAACGCACAGGCAATGTGGATTTGGTGACGCTGGCATTAAATCTATATAGCCAGGGCATTCATCCAGGTCTAGATTTTTCGGATATCAACAGGGTGGCGAGCATCGTCGAAGACTGCACTCAGCTCCCAATTCACCCTCGTCATCCCTACGTGGGCGATCTGGTATTCACGGCATTTTCTGGTTCGCACCAAGATGCCATCAAGAAAGGGTTCGCAGTCCAGCAAGCCGACAACCTGTGGGAAGTGCCTTACTTGCCGCTCGATCCGGCAGATGTGGGGCGTACATACGACTCGGTGATTCGGGTAAACAGCCAGTCTGGCAAAGGCGGGATTGCATTTTTGCTGGAGCGCGACTATGACTTGGTGTTGCCCCGACGGCTGCAAATTGAGTTTAGCCAGGTGGTGCAGCAAGCAATGGATGCGGAAGGGCGAGAAATGACCTCAACTGAACTGTGGCAGCTGTTTGAGCAGGAATATTTACAGGCTGTTGCCCCGCTGAAATATAGTTCTCATAACTTGGCGCAAACGGATAGCGATCGCCAACAGATCACCGCTACCGTCTTGGTCAATGAACAGCCCAAAACTCTTAGGGGACAAGGCAATGGCCCGATTGATGCATTCTTGGACGCCCTGGATTTAGACATTCAAATTCATCACTATGAGGAACGGGCGCTGAGTCGGGGGAGTGATGCTAGTGCGATCGCCTACATCGAGATCACCAGACCTGATTTTCCTGGAGCACTGTACGGAGTGGGGATTCACGCCAACATTGTGACGGCGTCTTTGTTAGCGGTTCTCAGCGCCATTAACCGCATCGTGCAGCAGATGGATGATGACAGGCAAACGCAGATGTTGCAGACAATTAAAACCCCTGAATAAATGCCTTGCTGAACGGATGAACCATTGAGCCTATAGAAAAAGAGCGCATCACGTTAAATGTGATGCGCCCTTTTTCAAAAAACCAACTTCAAAAAACCAGCGAGTTAAGGCAAACAGGTTTGAATGTTCTGCCTTAAATTAAAGCTTGGTTTAGTAGCGGCGAGAGAAGTTGTCGCGGCTGCGACCACCACCACCACCACCAAAAGACCCGGATCCACCACGGTCTTCACGGGGCTTGGCTTTGTTAACCTTAAGGTCACGACCCATCCACTCAGCACCATCTAGCGCGTCGATGGCTGCTTGCTCTTCAGCATCAGTGCCCATTTCGACAAAACCGAAACCGCGCATGCGGCCAGTTTCGCGATCGGTAGGAAGCTGAACTCGCTTGACTGTACCGTACTCTACAAACACGGAACTCAAGTCAGCTTCTGTAACCTCATAAGACAGGTTACCTACATAAATCGACATACATTGTCTCCAAAATCAAAACGGTGTAGAGAGTGAAATTTCGGAGAGAAGCCTGCCAATACAAAACGTGAAAAACCCGTCAAGACTAGAAACAAACGCTGCAACCGATACTTAATTCTCACTTACCAATTTAGCACCTTACCCCAAAAAAGGAAGCGCGATTGTCAAAGCTTAGCGAAACTTGACACCTCTCTCAGGTTTCCCAGTCAGCAGCCCTAAACTTATATATAGTCTGAGCAACCTGATAGTTAGACAACTTGCCCAACCGTATGAGCGAACTCTCTGCCTTTGTGAGTCAGATTCCGACTGATCAGCTGCTGTATATCATCGTAGGACTGCACTGTGTGATGGGGTTACTGGCGACAGCTGTGGCTTACTATAAAGGCCGCAACCCAAAACTATGGCTATTTATTGGTCTCACCTGTGGTACAGCAGCTTTCTTTGCCGCACTCGTAATCAAACGAGATCGCGTTACTTCACCAAAAACCGGGGTGGAGTAAGCCAAAATAGCTCACTTGTGCCAACCGGGGAGCCAGATTGAGGCAGCAGTAGCCCGATCACTCCAGCTTTTTTCAACACGAGGTGATGCTTGACGCTGCCCCAAACCAATTGTTCTGCCCAGGTACTCAGATTCGGTTCGTGCCCCACTAGCGCCAAACGGGTACCCGATGATTGTCGCCATTGGTCAAACCACAGCAGCCAATCATTCAATTGACCGTTCGGCGCTAAGTGAGCAGATTCTTCTAATTGCTTGCTGAAGCCAGCCGTGTAAAGAATCTCGGCAGTTTGCCGCGCCCGAACCAGCGGGCTGGCAAGAATCAGGTCAACAGCCAGATTCAACTCTCGTAACCGCTGCGCCACGTGTTGTGTCTTGCGATCGCCCTCTTCTGTCAGGGGGCGATCGCCATCATCAGTGTAGCTACCGTGTTCACCCGCTAATCCATGGCGGATTAGGTACAGTTCAATAGACATAGGAACCTAGTAACGCCTTAATCCCATGAGACTAGCTGATCGTTAGTGCCCTCGACTGAGCGCTGTCACCCGTTCAGCGTTGGAAAAAACGTCCTCTCCCTGAAGCTGAAGCATCGTGGGTTTCATTTCCATTTTCACTACGTTATCTACATTGATAAAGACGGTTTGATCAAAGAGGTGCACAATCCACCAATCTTTTTTGAGGAGATGTCGCACTTCTAACTGAGTAGTTTGCTGACTGCCATCATCTTCGATCGGAGCATAAAGGTTGAATGATTCACTTTGCCCATTGATGTAGTGAAAGGTCAGCTGAGTATAGAGACTGTCTTGGTTTGACATAGGATATTCGTAGGGATGTTCGTAGGTTTGATCAAAATACTTAGGGAAAGTTATATCAGTTGCAGTTGGGTAATTTAGACACCCAACTGCAATCTGCACCAACCCCATAGCCAATATTGTGGCGAAATTAAGAGATTTTGAGCTATTTTTTCTGAAAAGCTATGTTGAAACCATTTTAAGCGGAACACAATCCTGCTCAAACCGTTTCTGCCGATTAGGTAAGCATGGCGCTCATGGCTTCAAGGTTGAGAACGCTGACCAGTTCAGCTTCACTCATGAGTCCTTTTTCTAGCACAATCTGCCGTAGAGATTTACCAGTTTCTAGCGATTCTTTGGCCACAGCGGCGGCATTGAGGTAGCCGATGTGAGGGTTTAGTGCGGTCACTAGGGCTAAACTGCCTTCGGCATAGGCCAGACAGCGATCGCCATCGACGGTGATCCCAGCAATTCCTCGCTGACTCAACGCCATGACCGTATTGCCCAAAATTTCAATGCTGTGGATCAGGTCGTAGGCAATCAGTGGCATCATCACATTGAGTTCTAGCTGACCGGCTTGAGCCGCTAGGGCGATCGCCGCATCGTATCCCATGACTTGAAAGCAAACCATAGAGGTCATTTCTGCCATTACAGGATTATATTTCCCTGGCATGATCGAAGAACCGGGCTGCACTGGCGGCAGCTGAATTTCTTTAAATCCTGTTTTGGGTCCCGAATCCATTAGCCGCAAATCATGGGAAATCTTGACTAGATCCTGCGCCAGATTTCGCAGCGCTCCCGAAACATTCACAAACGGAGCCATGCTCTGCATCGCTGCCATCAGGTGGGGTGCGGGCTTGAGTGGAATGCCAATCAAGTCGGATAAAATTTCTGCTACCCGGACTCGGTAATGTGGATGGGTATTCATCCCGGTGCCCGCCGCGCTACCCCCTAGCCCGATTACGGTTAGATCTTGGGCTGCCGTTTGCAGTCGCCCTAGATGATCAGAGAGAATTTGCGCCCAGGCTCCAAAGGTATCGCCCATGCGCACGGGAACCGCATCTTGCAAATGAGTTCTACCCGATTTTACGACATGCTGAAATTCGGTGGCTTTAGCGGTAAGAGCGGCGATCGCCTCCTGCAATGCGGGCAGCATCGTATGCTCTAGCGCTAACAGCCCACCAATCCGAATGGCTGTAGGAATCACATCATTCGTCGATTGTCCATAATTAACGTGATCATTCGGGCTAACCCGTTGGTAGTTACCCTTGGCGTCACCCAAAATTTCGAGCGCTCGGTTGGCCAACACCTCATTCACATTCATGTGGTGAGATGTACCCGCCCCTGCCTGATATATATCCACCACAAACTGATCGCGCAAGTTACCCAACAGCACCTCATCTGCCGCCTGCACAATTGCCACACTCAGCTCTGGTGGAATGCAGCCTAACTCCCCGTTGGCGATCGCCGTTGCCTTCTTAATCAGCACACAGGCATCCACATAGGTTGCCAAGGGCTTCAACCCACTAATCGGAAAATTTTCAACCGCTCGCAGCGTCTGAATGCCATAGTAAACCGTCTGAGGAATTTGCCGTTCTCCCATCGAGTCGCGCTCAATCCGTACATCTTCCATAGTTTTAACGCTTGATGATCTAGCTCAAACCTGCCCTAATACAGAAAAGTACTATGTAGGCAGCCCTAGATAAAACATTACTGTCTTTAGCACTGACTGAGCTATTGAGCCGCTGACACGCTGCCAAAAAAAACCGCCCAACCGAAAATCGTCTGAGCGGAACTGTTATCTATGAGCTGATTGTCCGCAAGGCTAAAACCACCTATCTATATCAATCTAGGAGCAGGTGGCGGCTTGGAAACTGAACCACTATAAGCTAGCGATAATAAAGGTTCTGGACATTGAGCCAGAAGGCTAGCGGGATTAAACTGTTGTGTAACATACACTATCAAATGTATTTCTAGAAGTGTTTAAAAATCTGTTTTCCTTTATGGTTTGTAGAGATTGTTTACAATCGTAGACTAGGGTAACCGTAACGACTGAACCCGATTACACTCTCAGAAGTGGCCTACCCATCGCTTCAGGTCGTGCTCCACAAAAAACTGGCATTGCTGCTATGTGCGTTACTCCTTCTAGTCACACAGAGGCGTTACCATACAAGCATCATAGGCACCTTAAACTCCATGCCACCCGACTGAGAACTATGCGGTTTCCTGCCTGCCACAGGGGGCATCGATCCTGCTTACCTTAATTCAGTTGAACCCATTGCACGAGTTCCAACCACACAACGTATGAACGAATCGTTCCGCCGAGTCTTGACCGGAGCGATCTTTTTTATCATCACCATGATTGTGGCCATCTGTGGCTACATCATGGCCGGATGGTCAGTGCTTGACTCCGTGTATATGGTAGTTATTACTGTCTTCGGGGTTGGCTTTGGCGAAGTTCGACCCATCACAGATCCAACCCTCCGAATCTTTACAATGCTGGTCATCATTGCGGGCACCACGTCAGCGGTCTACACCGTCGGTGGAGTCGTGCAAATGTTTACAGAGGGAGAAATTAACCGGGCACTTGGAGTGAGACGGATGATCAAAACCATCGAAACGTTAAATCAGCACGTCATCATCTGTGGCTTTGGGCGGATGGGACAAATTCTGTCACGAGAAATGAAAGAAGCGAACCGCCCTTTTGTGATCGTAGACAGTAATGCTGGACGGATTACCGAAGCGCAAGAGCTGAATTACTTGGTGGTGACAGGTAACGCCACCGACGAGGAAGTCCTAGAACTGGCAGGGGTTAAACGCGCCCGTTTTTTGGCCACGGTCTTGCCCGACGATGCTGCCAATGTCTTCATTACCCTCACGTCTCGGGGCTTAAATGCCAATTTGAACATCTTGGCACGGGGCGAATTTCCTAGTACCGAACGAAAGTTGAGGCTCGCAGGTGCCGATCACGTGGTCTTGCCTGCGACCATCGGAGCATTGCGCATGGCCCGGATTGTCACTCATCCGGCATCGACAGATTTTCTCGACCAAAACGATGGTAGCCGCACACTGAATGAACTGTTGATTCAGCTCGATGTTCAACTCGATGAATTGCACATTTCTAAAGGCTCACCTCTCATTGGTGGCTTCGTCAAAGATTTAGAAATTCAAGGCAACGCAACGTTCATTGTAGTAGCCCTGCGCCGAGCTGATGGCTTTACCATTACCAATCCGAGTAATACGGTGACTGTTCACGAAGGAGATACGGTAATTGTGATCGGACATCGTGGGGACCTACCCAAACTCGCCGCACGCTACACCCGTAAACGGGATATGCGCTACCGGGGAGCAAAGCTATAGCCAAGTGGGTGCCCATTCAGCGCGGTGAAGGTATGAGAAAAAGACATCTTTGTTAAAAAGACTACTTAAAACAGTAAACCGTGCACATCCAACCAACGCCCACAGTTCACTGTTCAATCTTGCTAGAACACACTATCTAGCTACTCTAACTCGCGCAATAGTTGCCTGATTTTACTACCTTGCCGAGCATCTAAATCCTCAGGAAAGGTTAATTCCACCTCAATTGAGCCGCCGGCTACACGGTTAACTAAGTAGGTCACCCCACCTGATGTGGGCGATTCTGATACCTTCACCGCACTTACTTGCCCGATCAACTTTTTGGGATCGTCATCGTTTTTATGCTGGCTGAGGAGCAATCCTACCGGTGGTTTGCTCTCATGCAGCTCTTCAAGGCTAGGTAGCAAATCGCCATCCATCTCGATAACCAGGCTGCGGGAGCTAATACTTTTCGCGATACCCGAATATAGATTTCCATCCCAATACACCTGAGCAGCAGCATTAACCTGCTTGCGAATTTCGGTATTGATAGCAGGCTTTGGCTCTTGAAATGCTCGAATTAAACCAGTTGCCAAAAACCCTAACGAATGGAAAGGGCGATCAAGGTCTGACCGTTTCTGGGAATACCACTCTTTCACATCTGAGTAGAGCACCAGCACTAAGGCATCCTTCTGAGCCTGAGTCATATTAATAAAATCGAAGGCTACCAGCGTTTCGGTATCGCTCAAAGGAGTCACTCGAATCACTTTGGCATCCAAAAATGCTCGTGCCCCAAAATCGCCTACAATCTCAACTTCAATTGCATCTGGCAAATTAGGCCAGTCGTGCAGAACTACCCGTGCCCCACTTTCACTAATATCTAGCGTTTTTCCGGTTAATGTTCCTTGATTTGCCCCATAAATCACAGTGGTTAACTCACGAGCAAGGCGATGTGCCCGACGAAGCTGAGGTTGTTCAAAGGCAACTAAAAGGGCAGCAACCAGTAACAGAAGGTTAAATACACACCAGAGAGAGTTAATCAGAACGGCTTCTTGAGCCTCGGGGCGCATGGCCAGCCAAAATGGAACAGATAGCAATGAAACGACCAGCAGTGTTACTACGATGAGAGTGGGTTTGGCAGATTCCCAATCGAAACTGCGCTTGGTAACGCTTAACCCCTTATCGGTCACGTTGAAGCTACCCAGTTTGGGGTTAACTAGTGCCATCAAGGTAACAATGCCATCTTGAAATGCCATCGCATATTCAAGCACTTCGTTCCAGAACGAAAACCGGACGTTTTTGTAGGTAATGTAGTTGGCGTTCATGGCCAAAAGAATATGCGGCAAGGCATACACTAGCGTCTCAAAGCCCAAACCTCGAATCAGGTTAATCCCTAACAGCAGGTAGAGGACAGGAGCGAGCGCGTACATCAAGCGGGGGAAGCCAAAAAAGAAGTGAGTGGTTGCAGACAGATAGCATAGCCGCTGAGGCAGGGTCAACTTGAGCTTGCGGTTGAATAAAGGGTTTTCGAGTCGCAAAATCTGCGCCATGCCTCGCGCCCAGCGAACCTGCTGACCCACGTAGGCTGT
>CASBQJ010000399.1 GCA_949127705.1 Synechococcales cyanobacterium PMM_0085 | reverse complement strand
TCGAGCCAGATTATTTGCTCCATTGGCGGCAACGTGGCCGAAAACTCGGGCGGGGTACACTGCCTCAAGTATGGGGTGACGACAAATCATGTGTTGGGGCTAAAGCTGGTGACGCCCGCCGGAGAGATTGTAGATGTGGGCGGCAAGCTGCCAGAGACGCCGGGGTATGACCTGACGGGGGTATTTGTTGGCTCTGAAGGCACCCTGGGGATCGCGACCGAAATTACCCTGCGCATCTTGAAAGTACCCGAAGCTATCCATGTGCTGCTGGCAGACTTTACCAGTGTGGAAGCAGCGGGGCAGGCCGTATCCGACATCATTAGTGCGGGCATTATTCCCGGCGGCATGGAAATGATGGATAACTTCAGCATCAATGCGGTGGAAGATGTGGTGGGCACCAACGCCTACCCACGCGATGCCGAAGCGATTTTGCTGATCGAAATTGATGGGTTAGAAATTGAAGTAGCCGAGCATAGCCAGCGGATTGAGGCACTGTGTCGCCAAAATGGGGCGCGCCACATCCGCACGGCGATCGACCCGCAAGAGCGATTGATGCTGTGGAAAGGGCGGAAGGCGGCCTTTGCCGCAATGGGCAAAATTAGCCCCGACTACTACGTGCAAGACGGCGTTATCCCGCGCACCCAGCTGCAATATGTGCTGCAAGAAATTGAAGGGCTGAGCCAAAAACACGGCTATCGCGTCGCCAATGTGTTTCATGCGGGCGACGGCAATTTGCACCCGCTGATTTTATACAACAATGCCATTCCGGGCGAGTTAGAGAAAGTAGAAGCCTTGGGAGGCGATATCCTCAAGCTGTGTGTGCAGGTGGGGGGCAGCATTTCGGGTGAGCATGGGATTGGGGCAGATAAAAAATGCTACATGCCCGAGATGTTTAGCGCGACCGACTTGGAAACGATGCAGTATGTCCGCCAAGTATTTAACCCCAGCGGCTTGGCCAACCCAGAAAAGATTTTCCCGACACCTAGAACCTGCGGTGAGGCGGCTCGGGCCGGAACAGAACAGTTTCCGGCACTGGAACAATTTTAAGAACAATTTTGAGGTGGGGCGATCGCCAACTCAGGCGAAACCTGTGACTTAACGGGCAACTGGTGTGGCATCTGCACCCAGCTGTAGGGCATACAAATTAGCATAGACCCCTTGTTTTGCCACCAGTTCGGCATGGGTGCCCTGCTCGGCAATTTGGCCTTGCTGGATGACCAGTACCTGGTCGGCCTGGGTGACGGTGCTGAGGCGGTGGGCAATTACAAAGCTGGTGCGGTGCTTGAGTAGACGGGCGATCGCCGCCTGCACTAGGGCTTCGGTGCGCGTATCAATGCTGCTAGTGGCCTCATCCAAAATCAAAATGCGCGGGTTGATCAGTACCGCTCGGGCGATGCTAACCAGCTGCCGTTGACCCTGACTCAGCGGTGCGCCGCGTTCGCCCAACTGCGTGGCGTAGCCCTGGGGCAGGGAGGTGACAAACTCGTGGACGTTGGCCAACTGGGCAGCGGCTTCAATTTCAGCGTGGGTGGCATTGGGACAGCCGAAGGCAATATTTTCGGCGACGGTGCCCGTAAACAGCAGGTTGTCTTGCAGCACGATGCCGATTTGCCGCCGCAGGCTAGCCTGCGTGACGCTGCGGACATCAATGCCGTCGATTTTGACCGCACCGCCCGACACATCATAGAACCGCAAAATGAGGTTGATGATCGTGCTTTTTCCGGCTCCAGTGGGGCCAACTAGGGCGATCATCTGCCCTGGCTGGGCATGAAGATTTACCTGTTTGAGCACGAGCTGGCTGGGGGTGTAGCCAAATTCTACGGCTTCAAAGCAAACATCCCCTTGCATCGGTGGCATGGTAGTCGCATCGGCGGCATCTTTCAGTTCGGCTGGTTCATCCAGCAGCAAAAAAATCCGATCGAGTCCGGCCAACGCAGACTGGGCTTGGGTGTAAAACTGGCTGAGGATTTGGATGGGGCGGAAGAATTGCTGCACGTAGAGCAAAAATGACGTGATGACACCGACGGTGGCCGCTCCGGTGACGGCCAGGTAGCCGCCGTAGGCCAAGACACCAGCGGTGGCCAGCGTATTGAGGAAGTCGATTGAGGGTAAGAAGGCGGCGGTAATGGCGACGGCCTGCACATTGGCATCCCGGTTGGCGGCATTGAGCGCTTTAAACTCGTCAATGTTGAGCTGCACGCGGTTGAATGCCTGAGCTTCTTTGACGCTGCCGATGTCTTCTTCGAGTTTGGCAGACAGTTCGCCAATGGTTTCGCGCGTCACCCGAAACCGCGCTCGCGCCCAGCGGGCAAACAGCCCAGTGGTAAAAATCATTAGCGGCACCACCAGATTGCTCAGCAGCCCCAGCTGCAGGTTGATGCAGAGCATGGCAATCACAATCCCCACCAAGCTGAACAGGTTGCCGAGCATTTGGGCGACGGTTTGACCAAATGCCTGGTTGACGGTGCTGACGTCGTTTAGCAAGCGGCTCATTAAGTCCCCGGCTTCGCTGCGATCGAAAAAGCTAACGGGCAGGCTCTGGATTTTGTCGAACACGTCTTGGCGCAGCTGCCCCAAAATCCGCTGCATAATGGAGCCAACTCGCAAAATTTGGCCGCGAATCGCCCAAACGCCAACGATATATAGCAGCGCCAGCATGGCTAACAGCAGCAGCAGCCCTTGCAGGTTGCCCTGTTGAATTAAATGGTCAATCGACCAGCCAATAAAAAAGGGACCGATCGCCTGGGTAGTGGCACCGAGGGTAATTAGGCCGAGGGCAACGGGGACTTCTTTGCGGTAAGGACGCAAATATTGCAAAAAGCGTTGCAGGGTTGAGAGCTGTTTATGGGGCTTTATCTCGGACGCCACGACGGGAGCAGTGCTTCTCATGCGGGTGCCTTTTGTTTGACCTGCGATTCTAGAATGACGCCATACAGCGGGCTGTGGCGCATCAGCTCGTCGTGGGTGCCCTGTGCCACCAGTCGGCCTTTGTCCATCAGAAAAATTCGGTCGGCGTTTTGCACGGTGCTAATCCGCTGGGCAATGACAAAGGAGGTGCAGGTTTTTTGGTGCATCAGTCGATCGAGGGCATCTTGGATTTGGGCAGCGGTTTTGGCATCGACGGCGGAGGTGCTGTCGTCGAGAATCAGGATGCTGTAGTCGGTCAGCAGGGTGCGGGCGATCGCAATTCGCTGTTTCTGGCCGCCCGACAACCCAACGCCGCGTTCGCCCACCAAGGTATCGTAGCCATTGGGCAGAGCGGTAATGAACTCGTGCATTTGGGCTGCTTTGGCGACGTCAATCACTTCTTCTAAGGACGCCTCAGGTTTGGCATAGGCAATATTTTCGCGCAGGGTGCCTGAAAACAGCGTCGTTTCTTGGAACACAATCCCGATCCGCGATCGCAAACTGGCTAAGGTAAAATCGCGGACATCGCGCCCGTCAATTCGCACTGAACCTTGGGTGACGTCGTAGAACCGGGGCAGTAGGTTCATGATCGTGCTTTTGCCGGAACCCGTCATCCCCAAAATGGCGATTAGCTCATTCGGTCGGGTTTCAAACGACACGTCTTTGAGGGCATAGGTGCTAGAGCCCGGATAGCGGAACGAGACGTTCTCAAACGTAATTCTGCCGCCGCAGGTGTGGAACGGCACGGCCTGAGGGCGATCGCGGATTTCGATTGCCGCATCCACCACTTCATACACCCGCTCTGCTGAGGCCGCCGCTTGGGCGATCGCGGGTGCCGCAAAGCCAATCAGCAAAATCGGCTGCAAAATCAGCAGCAGGTATGAGTTAAACGCAACTAATTCCCCAATCGAAAACCGCCCGTCAATCACCGCCGCCCCGCCATAGCCCACCACCACCAGCGTCACCAAGTTGCTCAGCAAAAAGATAAACGGGAAGGTGTTGCGAATCGCCAGGATCGTTTTCAGGTTGGTGCGCACCAACGCCTGGTTCATCTGGGTGTAGCGCTCGGTTTCGGCCTGCTCGCGCACAAACGCTTTCACCACCCGAATTCCCAGCAGGTTTTCTTGCAGCACCGCATTGAGATTGCCCAACTGCTCTTGCACCTGACGAAACAAGTCGCCATTGCGGTTGAGGAAACGCGCCAGTAACCAGCCCGCCATCGGCACCACCGTCAGGGTAATCAGCGCCAGTTGCCAGTTCATAATCAGCAAAATTACCGCAATGCTAACCAGCGTCACGATGGCGCTAATCACCTGCATGAGGCTGGTGCTGAGGAAGGTGCGAATTTGTTCAATGTCGCTAGTGACGCGGGTCAGGAGTTGAGACGTCTGCGCCTGATCGTGATAGCTGAAGCTGAGGGTTTGAATTTTGCTAAAAATGCGGTTGCGTAAATCATAGGCGACGCCCTGGGAAGCGGCTTCTGCCCAAAAACTTTGGCCAAAGTTGAACAGGCCACGGGCGATCGCCGCTGCCACCATCCAGGCGGCACTGATCAGCACCACCCGCAGATTTTTGGCGGCAATGCCCTGGTCAATTCCCCAACGAAATAGCTGCGGCGTGACGGCATAGGCAGCAGTTAACAATAGCGAACTAAGCAAGGCACCGAGCGCTAGCCAGCGATAGGCATTTAGACTCTTCAGCACGCGCTGAAGCGATCGCATCGGTGAGGGTTCTTGAAGCTCTATCGGCTGTACCAAAGGCGTTTCTCCGCGTCACGGGGGATGCGATTAGCATATAGCAATCTGGAGCATTAGACCTGCTGCCGCTGGTAGACCTCGGAGGTTTTGAAACCTCCGAGGTCTGGCGATCGCTCTGAGTTCTACCCAATTACGTGGAGCGATCGCACTCGCTCATTGTTCTGCTCTCCTTAGCAATTTTCAAGCTAACGACTCAAATCAGCGGCGGCAGGTAACCTCAAACTCAGCACCAGAAGCTTTCAACCGTCCGCCTGCATTTGAATTATTAGACCTCAGAGACTCTCAATGAACTCCTCGACTGTAACTCGCGCTTGCTTGATAATGCCGCTCAACGTACCAACTTTCAATTCTCGATGCATAGGTACAACACAGCCAACTTTGCCCTCTTCGGTTTCCTTCTTCAGGACAACATGGCTACCAGTTTGACGAACTTGCTCGAATCCTAAACGTTCCAATGCCCGAATCGCTTCTCTGCTTGAGATTCGTGGCAATTTAGGCATAACTTACCTCAATGCTAGTCACGAATCTGGGAGAGGTTTCAGGTAGAGGAAATTCCTCTAGGTAGAGCTGCGTTGCTTTCCTCAAGCCAGCGATCGCCTGTTCGATCGTTTCTCCCTGATCGACTGTGCCAACTTCTGGACATTCAGCGATGTAAACATCCTCTTCTTTGTAGAGAATGACTGTAAAGCTACGAATCTTCATCGTGTTTCATCCTCAAATCCTCTTTTAGAAAGCATAACATCACCCTTCTCCAGAGATTGGCAAAGGGTGACATAGTGACCTGAAGCGAAATTCAATCAGACAATCTGTATGTGTAATCAAACCCAGCAGATCGTACCGTTGTAAAACCTACCATTACCCTTCCTCTACCTGTGCAACGAGATTCATCATTAGCACCAGCAATATTCCAAGTCCGCTGAGTGGGGAACTGAACAACACATCTACGGGTTGATCCCGACGTAAATCCTCCTCCAATGTTTTCGCCATAGATTGAAATATCATGATTGGCGGCTGGTCCCGTAAAAAGTACACTGCATTGTCCAGGTTGGAGTTGTGTCCATCCGAATGAAATTATCCCGTTTCCAGTATTGTATGAGGCTGCGGCAAGATACTTTGTTTGAGCACTGTTGCAAAGATTAAAGTCTGCGTGAGCTGGAGTTGCAAATACAAAACCCAAAGATGACACCAATAGCCCAGTTGTAGTACTGATAATTGCTGAACGCAAAGAACTATACTTCGCCGTTTTTTCCTTTGAAAATTTAACTCTTTAATGATCTGCACCCTGAGGTCTAACTTGTTTGTAGACTGATCCGATCGGTCTAACAACCCCAGACGGGGCATATAGGCAGAATCGGGTCTGGCTATATACCCTTACGGAGCATATAGGCAGAATCATAGCTGTCTATATGTTCAAAATGGCAATTAGGGCAGACGCGATTCTGCCCATATACCCAGATTGGAATTTATGCAGAATTATATTCTTTCGTCGAAACATTGGCTATAAAGCTTTGGCAAATCTTCATGAAAAACACGGAATCCTAGACAGTATCGTTTAATACATAGATACTATTAAGCCTTCTGAAGGGCAAACCAAGCGGCTTCGCTGTGCCAAGGGCAACGCGCCATCTGCCGACTGTGTTGACGAACCAGAAGCCAATGAGGTTGCCGATATGGAACTTGCGTTGGCTTGCCTGTGCGGAGCACGTATCGCCGAAATACCAAACGGATGCTCCGAAATAGTTTCTGCGATCGCACAGACTAACGCGCTGATGTTAGTGCGCAATACATCGATGTTTATGGGTGCGATCGCGCCAATATCCAAGACTTCCGAGGTTTTCAAAACCTCGGAAGTCTGGTTTCAACTCACCTCGCCATACACCAACACGGGCACCCGCTTAAAGGCAGGTGTGCCCGATCGCACCTCGGTTTTTGCCTTAAAAATGGCATTTACTTCGGGGTAAAACATCAGCGCGGCTCCCGGACGTACAGCTCCGTAGATAATTTCGACATCGGGCATCTGTCCAGCGTTGCCTTGCACGGTTACCCGCTGATGGGCGTGCAATCCTGCCGATTCTGCATCTTGCGCGTTCATCAAAATGCAGTTGCGGTGGGGCATGCCGCGATACTGATCACCATTTTTGTAAACGACGGTGGAGTCGGGCAACAATTTTGTCCGCCTGAATGATGAAGGCACCACGCACTTAACCGATGCCGACTTAATTCCCGAAGTCACCTTCCTGACAGAATTGGCCTATCGACTGCACGGCGACACCCCAGTCAACTGGCGCAAGCTGCAAGATACCAAGTACGTGCGGCAACTGATTGCCCAAACAATTCCGGGCTACGAAAAAATTGCGGCGATTGACGACACCCACGAAGAGTTTACAATTTCTGGTCGGATTTTCACCGAACCCACGTTCAAAACGCCATCCGGCAAAGCCTCCATGCAGCTCACCCCCCTGCCTTCCCTTAGCCTCCCCAGCCGCCAAGAGTTTGGGGTTCCCGACTCGGTGCCAGGA
>CASBQJ010000398.1 GCA_949127705.1 Synechococcales cyanobacterium PMM_0085 | reverse complement strand
TCCCATAGGAATTCGGCTTAAAACATCTCTACCAACCTGGTTTAAAACTAGACCCAACCTGGCAATCGGTCTGACCATCTTTCTAGTGTGTCTGTTGGTCTATCTGGTCAACCGCCAAACCATTAGCTCTAACGATAATATTCCCCATTCGCTGCTGGCCTTTAATCTATTAGAAAATCACACGCTCAACTTTGACGCGTTTAGAAATTCTCACTTTTATGGAGCCGATGGCCAGTGCGCCAATTGCCCTGGTGGGGTGCCGTACTACTTTTCGGAAGCGCCGAATGGGCATTTGACATCGAGCTACCCGATTGGCACGGCGGTTGTGGCGTTTCCGCTCTACTTGGTCTTTTTTATCTGTCTCAAAATTCAATTCTTCTTTCAGGGCTTATTCTCCGCTAGCGCCATTACGTTCCCTGATATCACCAGCGTTGGCTTCGACGCTTACCGCAAGTTTTACGAAAAGCTGGCTGGCGCGATCGCCACCTCCCTTTCTGTCGTTATTTTTTACTTTGCCAGTCGGCTCAAATTCAGCCTGAAGGCCGCCGCTGTTTCAACGTTTGTATTTGCCTTTGCCACCGCCACTTGGGTAATTAATTCGCAAGGCTTAAAGCAGCACAGCATTTCTAATTTATTGCTGATTACGATTATCTATTGTTTGCTCAAGGCCAATCGGGTTGAGGGTAAACCTCGGCAGCGGTTGTTATTAATTGCCGGAATTTGCTGTGGGCTAATTCCTAGTGTGCGGTTGCCATGCAGCGTTTTCTCGCTGGCGGCGATCGCCTATTCCCTGTTCGCCTTTCGTAAAGATACGCTGTTTTTGTTTCTTGGTCTCCCTACAGCCCTGATTAATATTGCCTGGAACTATCACTTTTTTGGGGCTGGCAACCTGGTGGGCGGCGGCTACTCCCGGCTACTGGACGGTGGTTCTGGGTCATACATCTTCACCTTCCAACACTTTACAGAAGCGTTTTGGGGCTTATTGGTTAGCCCTAGCGATGGCCTGTTTACGTTTTCTCCGGTGTTAGTCTTTAGCCTATTTGGCACCTATCAAATCTGGCGGATGCGGGCTGGCAAAGATGAACAGCTATTGGCCTGCTTGATTGCAGCATCGGTCATTTTGTTCATTAACTATTGTTTCTTCGCACCCTGGAACGGTGGCAGTGGCTCCTTTGGATCGCGCTATATGACCGACTTATTGCCGATTTTGTGTTTCCCAATCGGCTATTTTTTGGAACGTCTGACTCGGCAGTCGGATCTAAGTGCGGCGGGTTTAAATGCGGCAGGGCTAAATGCAGCGGGTGGGCAACATGCTCTGGTTCAGCGCTCTAGATTTAAAGTTGCCGCTGTTCTATTTTTAGTAGCGCTGGTGTTTTCGACCGGGGTGCAAGCCATTGGCGCGTTTAGCAGTACGACTTGGGGCACGGTGCCGCTGCCGCTGTCAGGAGACGGTAAAGCGCGCACCTGGAGCTGGCACGATACCCAAATTCAGCGCCACACCAATAGTATTGTGTTCGATTTTCTCAACCCGGTCGGCAATGGTAATGAATATCTGAGCAATACTCAGGGTGAGATTCAGCAAATTTCAGATCGAGGCAATACGCGCTCTGCGCAGGCAAGCCAACGCCCTCTCACAACGCTGACGGTGAACCCAGGGCGGCAGCTGGTGCTGCAAGCTCGGCTAAAGAACACTGGCACCACCCGCTGGTATGGGTATGAAACCGGGATGGTGCGTGGGGAGACGCGCGTGTTGGTGCGGTTTTTTAATGCGGCCAATCAAGAAGTCAAGCCGAGCACCCGCAATCGCCTTTACCTATCGGGAATGCCAAAACCGGGCGAAACGGCAACAGCAATTGGGGCGATCGCGTTTCCCAAACAGCGCGGCGACTACACCCTAAAATTTGAACTCACCGTGGCTGGTGTGGGCAGCTTTATCGACAGCCCAGACTTCCAGATGCCCCTAACGGTAACGGGGCAATCCCAAAAGAAAAAGAAAAAACTGTGACCCAAACTGCTCGTCCCGTGGCGCTGATCGCGCTGCGGTTGGCGCATCAATCTACCTTTGCCGATGCTGCCCTTGATCAAGCCCTGCGTCAAGCGTCGTTGAGCGAACCCGATCGCCGTCTAGTCACCGAACTGGTGTATGGCTGTATGCGGCGATCGCGCACCCTCGACGCACTAATTGATCAACTGGCCACCAAATCCGCTCAGCAACAACCCCCAAACCTGCGACTAATTTTGCACCTGGGACTCTATCAGCTCCGCTATCTCGACCACATTCCTGCCTCGGCAGCGGTCGATACGACCGTTAATCTAACAAAAACCAACGGCTTTGGCGGGCTATCGGGATTTGTCAACGGGCTGCTGCGGCAATATCTGCGCCTGCGCGAAACGGCAGATCCGCTAGTGCTACCCGATGACCCGGTAGAGCGGCTGGCCGTGCAATACAGCTACCCCAACTGGATTGTACAGGTGTGGTTGGATGCCTTTGGCGTTGAGGAAACCGAACACCTGTGCAACTGGCTAAATCAGTCGCCCTACATTGACCTGCGGGTAAATTCCCGGCTGGCCTCGGTCGAGCAGGTAGAGACTGCAATGCAGGCAGCGGGCGTGACAGTGGAACGGGTGCCCCATCTGCCCCAGGCGCTGCGGTTAACCTCTAGCCGAGGCGCGGTGAATTCGTTACCGGGCTATGCGGAGGGACTATGGTCAGTGCAAGATGCCAGTGCTCAACTGGTGGGCTACCTGCTCGACCCCCAGCCCGATGAGGTCGTCATTGATGCCTGCGCCGCTCCCGGTGGCAAAACCACCCACATTGCCGAACTGATGGGCGATCTCGGCACGGTGTGGGCAGGCGATCGCAGCGCCAACCGCCTCAAAAAGCTCCAGCAAAACGCTCAGCGGCTCCAACTCAACAGCATTCAGCTTTGCCCCGGCGACAGCCGCAGCCTCGACCAGTTTTCCCAAGCCGCAGATCGGGTGCTGCTGGATGCGCCCTGTTCGGGCTTGGGCACCCTGCACCGCCACGCCGATGCCCGCTGGCGGCAAACCCCCGACACCGTTCAAGAACTGGCTCAGCTTCAGCACGAGCTGCTCGACCACACCGCTACCTGGGTGAAACCGGGCGGTGTCTTGGTCTACTCTACCTGCACGCTGCACCCAGCTGAGAATGAAGCAGTTGTCCAAAACTTCCTAGCTACCCATCCCATCTGGCAGATTGAACCGCCGGAGCCTAGTAATCCTGCCGCCGCGTTTGTTACCCCTGACGGCTGGATCAAAGTCCTGCCCCATCGGCAGAACATGGATGGCTTTTTTATGGTGAAGCTTAGAAGCAAGACGTTGCACTAAACCTTCTAATATCAAATTAAAGGGCGATCGCGCCATTCGGAAGGGCGGGTTTTGTTAGTCAGTTAACCCAGCCCCTGTCACGAACTGGCTAAACCCGCCCCTACGAGTGGCTGTGTTTGGTCTGGGTACGGCTTAAGTTGGTATTGAACTGGCGATACACGCTCTGCTTAGGCAAGCCAGCGCCCCTCAAGAACTTGCTGAGCGTGCAGTTAGTCCTAAAGCGACTGATCTACTACCAAAATGAATTGGCAGAAGTGCTTCACGTCTGTGGTTAGTAGAGCATGGCAAGTGGCCAACTGCTCCACCAGTTCTTTTACCCGAGCGGGCTGGAGTTCAAACCCATAGCGGTGCATGACGATATGGCGAAATGCTCGATATTGGTTGACCTGAGTCACGGTATCAGGAGACAGTACGGGCGGGCGAGTCTGGGGAATTTCTAGCGCCATTTGCTCCAATAATTCTTGGTGAGAACTCGATCCAGACGGCAGCGAGCGATCTACCTGCTTTGCCACTTCCTCAAAGATGCGCTCTA
>CASBQJ010000397.1 GCA_949127705.1 Synechococcales cyanobacterium PMM_0085 | reverse complement strand
GTGCGCCAAGTCGTATATGACTCGCAACGGTTGCTGTTTTGGCTAGCCACTGGCAATACCCCAATTCCAAATAATCCATTTGTTGGATTTTCGTTAGGTGAAATGCTGAATTTGCCGAATGCTGTGCCCTGTCAGCCGTTGGTGTTTCAATAGAGGCTAACAGCACAGGCTGCCGTTAGCCTCGTTCGGGGCGCAGAGGGGGCGCAGAGGGGGCGCTAGGTGCAGGCCAACGCCCCCCAAATCTCAGCGGCTTAGGGTCGCTGTCTGCGTCGGGTCAAGATGCTCACCACTTCACCCGGATTGGCACCGGGCACGAGGCTACTCCAATCATTGGGGTCGGCAAAGCCGCGTGCATGCAGGTCATGAATGGTGGCTTCTACCCAAGTAGGGCTGCTAATCAGTAAGATCCGCATTTGCTCTTGGCCGGGTGCCAGAGGGTGAAAGTAGAGCGGCAAAATTATCGGCGAGGGGCGATCTTCTGCACCGCCCTCGCTGCTCTCACCAGTTGTCAAAAAGCTGCGGGCACTGGGCGCGTTAACCATCTCAAGCATCGGGGTTCTCCTGCATGGGGTAAGAGTAAACCCCAAAAACCTAGCCACCCCGTTTCCATCGGAAAGCAGGGTGGCTATCGAGAATGCTAAAATCTCGTGTTAGCCTCCATACTGCCTGTTTACAGTTGGGGGTTAGCCGTTCAGTGTTGGTGTCTACAGCACTGAACGGTGCTAGTTTTTTGGAGCGAAACGGGCTGCTCGACTGCGGAGTCGTTACACAACCTTAGTTAGCAAGGATACGGGCATACTCGTGTCCTTGTCAATCAGTAATGTTGGCAGATATTGGCAGATTGTTGAGGGCGATCGCTGACCAAGCATCGGAAGGTGATTCATCAGCCTTGGGTGAGAACAGGATCGGAGAATCTATCGATAGGGTGAGGTGGCAAAAAACTATCTAGGTAGAATTTACCTATGGAAAATCGAAGTAGATCCGGCTTTTGCACGCACCTGCTGGTATTCTTTGCCTTAACGTTTGCCTGGTCGTGGTTCTGCTGGCTGTTGGGTTCGACGTTCCGACCTCAGTTGCCCACTTTAGGTACGGTACTGCTTATAGCGGGGAGTTTTGGCCCTGGCATTGCAGCGATCGCGGTGGTGCGATACGCCGGTGGACAGGACGGTCTGAGTAGTTGGCTCAGGCGATCGCTGCAATGGCGGGTTGGGTGGGGCTGGCTGGCTGTTTCGTTTTTCTTGCCTTTGGCTGTCATGGCGCTGGCCGCCGCTGTACACATCACACTGGGGGGCACAATTGCCCCGTCCCCCGCATCCGGACATGTGCTCCTAGTGGTGGTGTTTTTTGGGCAGATTCTGTTGCTCGGAGGCCCGCTTGGGGAGGAATTTGGCTGGCGGGGCTATGCATTGCCCGTTTTGCAAGAGCGCTATAGCTGGCGCGTGGCCAGTGTCATTTTGGGCGTGGTGTGGGGCGTATGGCATCTGCCACTGTTTTACATAGCTGATACAGCGCAACGCCACATCCCCTTTGGGCTATTTATGGTGAACACGATTGCTCTATCGGTGCTGTTTGCGTGGCTATTCAACCGCACTAGGGGAAGCGTGTTGCCAGCCCTTGTTTTGCACACCGCGATCAACGCTTGGACTGTGGTCATACCAGTCATGGTGATGCCGGATGGGAGTAATCTACGTCCCTATGGCTTAGCGGTTGGCATTCTAGCCTTAATTGCCTTTGGTCTGTTTTTCAATGCAGATCCACATCCTCTAAGCCAACACAGGAAACCATGAGTCCGTCATCTGGCTGGCTCATCGCAAGAATGCTCACAATAGCTTCTGGCTTCTGGTGCAAGTTAGCGCCGAAAATGGAGCAATGATATGAACGGTGAGACCAAACTGACTTTGATTAAGATCACTCATACGTTGATATGGATATTCTTCAATGCTGTAATTTTTTATATGCTGTATGCCGCGATCGCCAATAAACTAGATCGCTGGCTCTGGCTCGGCTATGGACTTATCGTTCTAGAAGGGCTAATCTTACTCACGTTTAAATCCCACTGCCCACTAAATCTGCTGGCTCGAAAATACACTAATTCCACCCAGGACAATTTTGATATTTATCTTCCCCGTTGGCTAGCCAAGTATACAAAGTTAATCTACACCAGTATTTTTATAATCGTTTTGATCATCACCATCTATCAAATTCTGAATTAAGCAACAACTATTAAAGCACTGGAGGTAGTGATGACCAAACAAATCTCTCTCAATGCGCTATGGGATTCAGCCACATCTCAAAATCGTGTATTCCACTCAGATAACTACACTCACCTGCCAGACGCCGCCAGACGCTATCTTGACCATGCGATCGCGCCTAGAACACAGCTTGCTGCTGCGGTTCGCTTGAAGATGCACGGCGAAATTAAATTAAAAACCTGGATTCCATTCAAAGCCGAGCAAGTCATCTGCTGGGAACATGGACTGATTTGGAGTGCTACAGCATGGATGAATGGCTTCTTACCCATTGTTGGATCAGACCGCATCATTGACGGCATCGGTGCGATGCAGTGGAAGCTTTTAGGATTATTCCCTGTCATGACAGCAGATGGCTCGGACATTACGCGCTCTGCTATTGGTCGCCTCCAATCAGAGTCATTGTGCCTGCCGTCTGTATTCTGTGGCGATCGCGTTTCATGGGCAAGTCCAGATTCGTCGCAGTTAGATTCCAGATTGCAGTCTAGTTTTATTGTGCAAGGCGAGAGCGCCAAACTCGATTTCACCCTTGATCAAACAGGTCGTCTCAAAACCTTCAAGCTACCCCGCTGGGGTAATCCAGACGAGGCTGGGTTCCGGTATGTAGACTTCGGTGGAATTTTAGAGCAAGAGGGCACATTCTGCGGCTACACCATTCCGACCCGTCTACGGATTGGGTGGTACTTTGGCACTGAGCGGTTTGAGTCGGAGGGTGAGTTTTTTCGAGCCACGATCGATGATGCAATGTATCGGTAGCCGGGGCAGGCAACAGCTCAATCAAGAAAACTGACCCAGGAAAAACCATGCTTTACCTGCCTTTGATTTGCCTCTTTTTATTGATTGGCCCTGCGATCGCCTCAATCGCATTTTTTCGCCGACTTTCGACCAGTTGGCATTTGTTTTTGTTGAGCCTTTGCGTCGTCTATGGAATTTCTCCGTTTCTTGTGACGTGGGGCGCACTCGGTTTGGCTCAACGCTTTAGTTGTTCGGCAGAAGCAATCCGCTTTCGCTGTCCTTCCCCGGTTTGGCTGGGAGACGTTATTTCTGGGCTAGCGATGTCGCACTGGCTAGCAATTTTTGCCATTCCGTCAGCAATTTTAGGCGCAATCGGGCTGCTGATTTCTGGGACTGGACAGCATCAGCGCTCCCAAATTGCCGGCAGCACGTCAGGGCAATCTCCAGCGGCGTTTTACCGGAGTCGCCGCCACAAAATAGTTGCAGGCGTTTGTTCAGCGATCGCTAAACGGTGGCATCAGCCCATTCAAGTGATCCGGATTGTCACGGTTGTTTTGGCGATCGTCATCCCTGGATTTATTGTTCTGTACTTTTGGTGTTGGTTGGCATTCCCAATCGAGCCGCGACCGGCTCAAGGCAGCACTTCGCTATCGCAATAGCAAGCTATCGAGGAACAATCATGAATCGACGCAACGATCATCAAATTTCTCACCACCCCAAAAACACCTTGGCAAGGCAGTTAGTTTGCCCCCATTACCAAACGGCTTTTCCTATTACATGGCGGCGATATTGGGCTACCCCGTTGGGGAATTATCGCTGCCCTGAATGTCGGCAGTTGTCCCATGCTACCGCGAATGCCTGGTAGGTATGGCTCATTCTCTTCGTCGCCATGACGCTGGTTGGAATCGTGGGTGTTTTGTTAGTCGCGTCCGTCTTTCATCAAAGGTGGCTGGGCGCGGCTCTCATTTTTGTGGGGTATTTGGCTATTGGCTTGCCACTTGACAAGATGTCTGAGTACCCTTTCCTCTGGTTTATCTGCAGCGATAGTGTGGTGAACTTTGGTGTACAACTCATCTCCTTCAATCACCAGAGCAAGGAATTGATGGCATAGTCCGTACAGGGTTAAAGCAGGCTTCAACTCCGACAAGCGCCACTGCCAATCAATAATGCTCTTTTTAGAGACTCCAAAGATTCGCGCCGTCGCATTTAATCCTTGTCCTTCTGTTCTGGCTTTAAGCACCTCAATGATCCGACTCAACGGTGTTCTTAAACCAGCCATCGGAGTCGCGAAGGTATCACTAAAATAAATATCGCAACTCCAACAATGATAGAGCAGGTGGGTGCCATTATTTCCAGTCGTATAGCGGGTACGAACATCGACTTTGGCGCTGTCACAGCAAGGACAGTTCTGAGAGAATAAATCCATCATCAGATCCAGTTGAGGTGCAGGTTTAGTAGACTACTGAATCCCTGTAATATAGCAATATCAGAGCTTTATGTTTCCTCACTCAGCGGAACTAGTGCCGGCGATCGCCCGATTGCCCCCGGCATCGCTGCAACGGCTTAAACGTTAGCCCTTCTCAGACATTTGTTAGATCTCCCTCACGGCCTTCTCATAAAGCGATCGCATGCTAAAACGTATGGCATCGGTGATATTGATGCAGGTAATGATAAATATCAACTTGAATGCTGTTTTTGCAATCAATTGGAGAACGGCATGTTTACGAGTTTAAAGCAAATTAGGCATCCCTTGGTTAGAAGTGCAACCGCCGCAATTACGACTTTATCGGTTGCGACATTTGCCAGCAGTGTGGCATTGGGCGTGACCAATGCTAAAGATGAGTCGGCAGCGAGGTCGGCTTTGTATGCGTCGCTGCTGGCAGGAGGGTGTGGGGCGCTGGTTGGTCTGATGGCGCGCGAGCAAGAGGCCGATCGAGGGATGACTCAAGCGCTGGATTTAGAGCCTCCAACTGCTGTAAATTCAATGCCAATCAGTCCGGTTAACTGGACTGATTGGCGTAACTTTGTCGTCGTCCGCAAGGTAAAAGAGAGTAAGGAAATTACCTCGTTTTATTTGCGGCCTGAAGATATGGGCGTTCTACCTAGTTTTCAGCCGGGTCAATTTTTGACGATTAAGTTAGAGATTCCGGGTCAAGCTAGAGCGATCATTCGCACCTATTCTCTGTCAGATTATGCAGAACAGCCTGCCTATTATCGGTTGTCGATTAAGCGAGAACTGATGCCTGCCGAGTTAGACGTGCCGCCTGGGATTGCGTCTAATTTTATGCATGATTGCGTTGACGTGGGCGCGGTGATCCCGGCCAAACCGCCCAGTGGCAAGTTCGTTTTGGATGTGCAGAAGTCGTCGCCTGCGGTGCTGATTAGCAATGGGGTGGGGATTACGCCGATGATTAGCATGGCTAAGGCGGCGACTTGGCTCAATCGCGATCGCCCTCTTTGGTTTTTCCATGGCGCACGAAATAGTCAGTTTCATGCCTTTCGCGATGAGATCGCTGCGATCGCCCAACAGCATCCAGCTTTAACTACCCATTTTGCCTACAGCCGCCCTCGGCCTGACGATGTTGCCATCGATGATTTGTCTGAGTCAGGCCACTATCACAGCATTGGCTATATCGATACAGCGCTGATTCAATCACAGGTGATGCCAGATGCGGAGTATTTTTTGTGCGGTTCTCCCGCCTTTATGGAGTCAATTCGCGCGGGCTTGAAGCAAGCAGGGGTGCCGGATAGCAGAGTCTTTTTTGAATCGTTTATGCAGGCCAGGGCAGCCTCGGCTCCCAGTCCAACGGCAACTACATCCCAGGATATGGGTTCACATGCTGATGGAGCGGGATCCGTAGTGTTTGCGCGATCGCAAAAAACAGCAGCATGGCAACCCGATGCCGCTAGTCTGTTAGAGTTTGCCGAAGCCAACGATTTAACTCCTGACTACAGTTGCCGTCAGGGGATCTGCGGCACCTGTGAATGCCAGCTGCTAGAGGGTGAGGTGGAATACAATCAGCCGCCAACAGCCGCGATCGCCACTGGCTCGGTGCTGATTTGTATTGCCAAACCAAAGACCGCCACCGTTGTACTTGACTTGTAATGGATCTCAACGGGGAGCAAACCCCGATCGATTTGCTGTCAACACCCCACCCTACTTACCGTCAAGCCAAGGACGCGTTGCACTCGAACTCACATCCCTGTTATGGGTGATGGTTGTTCCCCCTGGCCGGATGCCCAAACTTAGAGCAATGCTTCCCGTCGCCGCCACCCCAACCCCAAGCAGGCCGTGATCCGTTGCCCAGGTATGGCGCAGGGCTAATGGCTGGGTTAGCTGATGGTAGGGTGTAACATCGCAGCCTTGTTGGGCAGCTAGGGCGCTAAATTGCCGCCGAATTCTAGCATCGCCGCCCCACAGGGCACGGGCAAATAAAAATAGGGTAAAAATCGGAGACAGGTCATCGGGTGCCACCGAATAGCTGAAGCCCACCGAGCCACCCGGTAATTTGCCCCGTAAACTGTAGCCGTAGCTCGCTTCAATCAAATCCCATAGTTCTGGAGCGCGATCGCCCACTCCACAGAGCTGCATCAGCCGGGGCACATGGTAAGACTCGACCTGCGGTACCCGAAAATAGGCTTCTAGGCGACGAGACATGAGATGGTAGCCCAACATCCGCAGCCGCACAGGTCGATCGGCCAAGGTGGGGTAAGGAATTTGGCACGCGGTTAGCAGCGTCCGAAACGTGGCTAAATCGGCAGCAGGCACTTCCACATACAGCTTATAGCTGTCGCCCCGTAACCCATGCCGCCCGCCGACCCAGGTGCCATAGCGCAATTCGCCGCCCTGTTGCACTTGCTGTAATCTTGCCAGCACAGCGGCCGGAATTTCGGCTGCAGTCAGTTGCCGTAATCGCTGCTGCGCTAGAGCTAAACGCTGGACGGGTGCCACCAGCGGAGTGCTAATTTCGGTGGTGTAGCGCAGGTCGGCATCGCTGGACGTGACGGCAAATTCTAGCGGAAACCCGTCACCGGTTAGCGTGCTGGTTTGCCACGCGATCGCCGCATCGGGTTCTCGATACAAGTCGTGCAGCAGCACATGCAACGCCGCCGTTGCCCGCGCCACAGGAACTGGGGCTGTTTTTGCATAGAGGTCTAACACAGCCTGGATCGCAGGCTGATGGGGGACAGTGGCGATCGCATTCATGACGCATGACTCAAGCGAAAGGGCAACTGCACGACCTGTCCGGCGATCGCACAGATCTGCTGGGTGTGGGCCGAGTAGCCCTCGGCGTTGACCAACACCGTGTAGATGCCGGGAATTAAGTTGGGGTAACGATAATGGCCTTGGCCATCGGTGACCGCCGCAATATCGGTATGAGGTGGGCTATCTCCAGTAAACATGACGGTTGCCCAGGCAATCGGCTGCCCCTGGGCATCGGTCACTTGCCCTGTAATTGTGGCGGTGGCGCTAGGTTGAGACGGTGTGGGCATCACGCCTCCTAATAGGGTTGTGTCACGTGATTTGTTAAATGGGTAGGTAGGGGTAGGTTTTACAGATCGCAGATGTGACCTAGACCACCCCCTGGTAAACCTGCCCTCTAGAGATGCGCGAGTGGGCAGGGCAGGTTTTGTAGATCACGGGTGTGAACTTGGTCATGGGTTGGCCAAACCTGCCCCTACAAATGCGGGCTCAATGGAGATTAATGTAGGCGGCTTACGGCACCTCCGCCACCCAACTGGCAATGTTGTTGTAGACCTCCTGGTTAATTCGGGTAGCGGAGTTGCCTGCCAAGTCGCCATTGGTATGAATGCCCACACCATAGCGGTTGCCATCTTGAGTGCGAATCCAGACCGGTGCGCCGCTTTGTCCGCCTGCGGTATCGGTGTCATAGGTTAAAACGCGCTCGTCTACATCCATCAGCTGGTGCGAATGAAACCACTGCGTCCCCGAGGGCTTATCGCCGGGATATCCCGATAGATTGGTGGTCAACGCTTTGAGTTCGTCATCACTCTTGACGGTATAGCCAAACCAACCGAGTTGATCGCCGTAGCGAGCGGTTTCGGGTAGCAAAATGGCGGCATAGTCAAAGTTGCGATCGCGGTTATTGATCCAACCCAATGTGCTGCGATAGCTAGTTGCAATGCAAGATCCATAGGGGCGATCGCTACCATTGCGACCCGGAATTACCTCAATTTGGCTAGCCCAGCCGCCTTGGTTATGCATATAGACGCAATGGCCTGCTGTCAGCAACAAACGCGGGGCGGCTAGCCAGCCTGTCCCAATCCAGCTGGTGCCATCGGATGCGGTAATTAACAAGGAACAAATAGAGCGCCAGGGGTATGCAGTTGCTGGGCTAATTGGCACCCGATCGTCATTGCCAATGATCACCTCTATGGTGGACTGCGGTGAGCGGGCGATCGCGCGAGCTACAGGGCTACCAAAACTGCCCCAGTACGCATCTAGCGGCGGCTGTGTTTCAGTCGTGTGGTCAGCCGCCGCTTCAGACCCAGGTCGAGCGGGTCGGGCACTGGGTACGACCACTTCCAGGCTGGCTGTTTCAGATTGACCCAGCTTGCCAAAATCTGATTCAGCCGTCATCCCTAGCCCCGAACCTTGATTTGAAACCGATTGACCAAGATTAGCCTCTGGTGTAGGTTTGGGCTGCTGCTTTTTGGACTTGCGCTGCTTGAGTTCGGCGGCTCGCTCTTGTTGAAATAGAGTGTGTACGGCGCGAGCATTAGGTGTTTGAGGTTTAGTCATAACAATCTCCAGTTTAGATTAAAGATGGATGTGTTCACCGATAAATACAATCGTGGCATCAGTGTTTACGGCAGGTTCTCGACGAACAGAGTTATTCGTGCCTAGAATCGTAATTTGAAACGTATATTGCTTCAGATCAGGATTGATTCTAGCCATGCGTAAACGCTGTGATGCAATAGTTGTTCCTTCAAAGCGTAAGCGTTCCTCTCGCGTGTATTTGTTGACTGCATCTTCGTAGATCACATCGATTAACAGCATTTGAATCGTGGCAGCATCGTAGTTAGGGAAGAATTCAACTACCAGCGGATCTTCAAATGGATCGTTAACGGCGATTGTGGTAGTTTGTGTGGTCTGTGGCAGCTCTGTTCTCGTTGATCCATCTTTGAGATGGTGCACTAGACGGTAAGTGTAGGTACGTTGATCAAGGTGGGTTAGCCGCAGCCGCCAAAACTGTTCGCCAGAATCGGGTTGAACTGTAATTACATGGTCGCGTGACCAGGTGCCTGGATCGTCATAGTGCAGCAGCACATCGGTGCGATCGATCACGCCTGGATCTAGATCCCCCGGAATTACTTTGATTTCCAGAAAGCCGAAATCGTTAAAGGGGTTGACTAAGAGGGTGCGATCTTCTGTGGTTCGAGTCGGCAATTCGTAGCTGAAAGCTGCCCCGTCCCAGCCCGCTAGCGGATTGAAGTGATATTGCACCTGATAGCGATAGGTTAGATCTAACGCCCGATTCATAAAGAAGGAGTGCGATCGCTCTTTGGGACTGTTGGCCTCAAAGCTCAAATCTTTGTGTTTGAGCGTAGCAGGTTCAGCCGCACTGCCGTAGTCGAGCGCTAAATCGATCGCCGTTAACCCCAGTCGCGCAAAATCGATTGGCGCATCTACCGTGATGTCAATGTTGCGGAAGAAAGGATGATCCAGATCCACGTCAATGAAATGTCCGGTACCCACTAAATCGGCGGCTAGTAACCCAACTAAGCCTTGAGGTGCGTAGGTTTGCTGCACCGCATCGGTGCGGTTGTAGCGGAGCGTCACGGTCTTATCTTCAATCTGCTCAATTTTTTGCAGGGTAAAGGCTAATCGCACTCCAATGGGCGGTTGTCCTGCTGGAGGCTGTCCGGTCGCAGGCGGCTGTCCAGTAACAGGTGGTTGCCCAGTGGCAGGCGGTTTCCCAGTGGCGGGTGGCTCTCCACCAGAGGGGTGTTCCCCAGACGGTTGCCCCCCACCAGGTGGCTGCCCGCCGCCAGATGCAGGGCGGGTGAGGGTAGCTCGAATGGCTACAGACCCACCGTGATCAATGATGCCGCTGACTAAGGCCACCCGGTCGGTGGGGTCGCTTTGCCGTCTGGCGGTGAAGGCGGCTTGATGCCCGTGAGCGATACTGGCAGTAACGCTGGCCGCATTGCCAATGATCCCCTCGGCCACCTGACGACGGCGATCGCTCAACGCCTGGTTGAACTGAATTTTCTGAGCACTGTTATCGCCTTCATAGCTGGCATGGGCATCAATTTTGACCTGTTTGGGATCGACTAATTCATGCTGAATCCACTGCTGTAGAGCTGCTGCCCCTCTTGGCGCACTACTGCCTGTAGGCGTGATGCTGCCGTTGCTCGTTTGGAACCGAGTATCGAGCGGCGTGGTGGCATTATTTAGATACCGTTGATAAGCCGCGCTGGGTGGATTGGCCGACCAGCCGCCCGGTAGCGGTTTGTCGTAGTCAAAGAACAGATGAAAGATTTCTTCTAAGGGTGATTCTGCTGGGTAGTCTACAGCAATCGGAACGTTCGCGCCCGCTGGCACTTCTAGCGTCAGTTGGCGCTGAGCATTCAGTGCCTGTTCCACGCTGTTTACCCGCACAGTAGGCGGTGCGCTGCCGCCCGCAAAGGTGAGCGTAACCTGTGTGCCGCTTGCAGCCGCATGATCGATGCGATAGCCGGGGCGATCGGGGGGTGTTGTACTTTGAATGGTCAGGCTGTAGGGCTGTAGGCTGTCTGCTTCCCTCCGCTCTTCGAGGCCAACCCGGCCACTGGTAACTATTCTGGACGGTTCAAAGCCCACGGCCTCAGGCATTTCACCTGCCGGCGCACCTGCTCCGCTCCCCGGCGTACCTGCTCCGCTCCCCGGCGCACCTGC
>CASBQJ010000396.1 GCA_949127705.1 Synechococcales cyanobacterium PMM_0085 | reverse complement strand
TTGGGGCGATCGCGCTACCAAGACTTGAAGCTAGCCTATAAAGCTTGGCTAGACGCACCCCGTTTTACGTCCCTAGCTGAACTGTCTGTCGTCACTGCCCTGCCCGATTTGCTCAGCCCTCTGCTGTCGGTTTTGCTGCTCCATCCCGCCTGGTTACTGGCTACCGAACGTTTATCAGATGAGACCATGCCGATTTTGCACGACCTGCGCAAGGCGTGTAAGCATGTCCGCTATCAAGCAGATTTTTTTGTGGCGTTTTATGGCGATTCGTTTAAAGCTTGGGTGAGTGGAATTAAGTCATTGCAAGATAGTTTGGGCAAGCTGCAAGATATTCAGGTGCTGCTAGAGCTATTGAGCGAAATTTTGCCGCAAGGGACGGAACTGGTAGGTTTGAATCAAGCGATTCATCAGCGACAGCACGATATTTTGAGTAGCTGGGACACTGTCCGGCAGCAGTATCTAGAGCGATCGTTTCGCTACCAAATGCATCAGATGTTGCTCCAGCCTACGGCGGCGGCAGAGTCAGTCACCGACTAATGGATCTTGACAAGGGTAGACTTTAACTAATATGCCAATTTATTTTTTCTGGGGAGAAGACGATTTTGCGTTGCAGCGAGCCGTAATGGACTTGCGCGATCGCACCCTAGACCCAGCTTGGTCGAGTTTTAATTTAGACAAGATTTTTCCTGACCAGGCAGATGGCGTGATTCAGGCGCTGAATCAGGCGATGACGCCGCCCTTTGGCATGGGCGATCGCCTGGTGTGGTTAGTCGATACCACGGTCTGTCAGCGCTGCCCAGACGAGCTATTGTCTGAGCTAGAGCGAACCTTGCCCGCTCTGCCCGACAGCACGGTGCTGCTGTTGACGTCGCCAGGGAAACCCGACGGACGGATTAAATCGACCAAGCTGCTGCAAAAACACGCCGAGATCCGAGAATTTGCCGCCATTTCTCCTTGGAAAACCGATTTGTTGATCCAGCGGGTGCGGCAGGTCGCGCAGGAGGTGGGGGTGAAGCTGACTACTGGCGGCGTCCAAATGCTGGCTGAAGCGGTGGGCAATGATACCCGCCAGCTCTACAACGAACTGGAGAAGCTGTATCTATTTGCAGGCAGCTCCAAGCAACCAATTGGGGAAGCGGCGATCGCCACTCTGGTCATGGCCTCTACTCAAAATAGCTTGCAGCTAGCCGCCGCCATCCGCCAGGGCAACACGGCCACGGCCATCGAACTGGTCGCCGACCTGTTTAACCGCAATGAACCGACCCTGCGAATTGTAGCCACCCTAATTGGCCAATTTCGCACCTGGCTGTGGGTCAAACTGATGACCGAATCGGGTGAGCGCGATGAACGGGCGATCGCCACCGCCGCCGACATCCCCAATCCCAAACGGATCTACTTCCTCCAGCAAGACGTCAAGCCCCTAGCGCTGCCACACCTACAACGCAGCTTACCGTTGCTACTAGAACTCGAAGTCGGCCTGAAGCAAGGCGCAGACGACCTGATTCTGATGCAGAGTAAAGTAATTGAGCTGTGTCAGATATTCAAGCGGTAATTCTCGTTTCCTTTTTTCAAAAACTTTTCATCTCCGGAACTTAGCTCGCCTAAAATAATTCAGAATAAGCAAGCGTCTCAACCGCAATTTTGGCAGTTGGCAGGGGTGACATCCCCAATTCCCACTCATCCAACGCGTCAGTCACACCTGCTCTCAGAGCAATCCTTCCTTGCAGTTTGTCTAGTTCTTCCAGGCTTGTTCAGATTCGCTATGATTCAGTCTTTTAATTCCCCACCGCTGTTTAGCATGAAACGATTCCTATCCTCTTCACTAATTGTCGGTGCCGTTTCTGTCACGGCGCTGTTGCTAGGTGTGGTGCCTGACCTGCAACGCGACACCCTGTCACAAAGTTTTAGCAGTGCCGCTTACGCCCAGGCCATTCCAGATTCACAAGTTCGCAGCTATGCCCAAACGCTGTTGGATATTGAACGGCTGCGGCAAACTGCTAATCAACAAATTCAAGGTCTTCTAGGCCCACAGGCTCAAATTCCTGGCGATACCTGTAATGCGCTAAATATTCGCAGTGTGCAGCGCGAGATTCGGCAGATTGTGGTAGATTTTTGCACGCAGTCTTCCCAGGCGGCGGGGCAAAATCAGCTCTCCACTGGCGATTTCAACGCGATTACTGAAGCTCTATCGAGTAACTCTGATCTAACCAATCGGATTCGGCAAGAGATGATTCGCATTCAGCAAACTAGATCTCGGTAACCCCATGGCTCGTTTTCTCCCTCATACGCTGCAAATGCAGATCACGCGCATGTTCCAGGATGGGCAATCGTTTTTTGCCACAACCAAGGTGCATGACTGGCTACAAGAGCGCAACGAAGATCCGACTCAATACGATATTTCGTTCCATCAGCGACCCGCTCCCCCCAATTCGGACTTGGTGATGGTAATTGATATTGAGCTACGCCGCAAAGATGGCAAACCGGTAGACGAGTGGTTGCAGAGTGAGGTGAACCGACAAGGGTAGATGGCGGTCTAGCCTAAGTCAGGTCGATTGCAGGTCGATTGCATAAAATTACACGGGTTTCAGCCACAGGGCTAGGTTGCGCACGTAGGTGTGGAGATCTTGCAGGGCCTGCGGGTTTTGCGCCATGCCGTTGCCTGGAGGTTCATCGACAAAGGTGGGGCAGCCCATGGCACTGTCCCAGTTGTAGTCTACAACGTGATGGAATGTAGCGATCGAGTGAGCGTTTTAGAGCGTGAACTTCACAAGATAATAGGTGCATCCCACTTTTGTAGTCCTCACCCTGGCGTTGCTGATTAGAGGGATGAATTTCGTAGGGGCGGTTCGCGAACCGCCCCTACAGTAAGGTTAAATATTGGCGGTTCATACCTGCATTCAGCAACGCCCTCACCCTTTTCATATATGCCGAAGGCTTTAAGCCCTCTCCCAGAGGGGGAGAGGGACTTTGAATCCGGCTCCCCTTCTCCCAGAGCGGGAGAAGGGACTGGGGAATGAGGGCTATCTTGCAAAACTTGGATGCTCCCCCCAACCTGATGCTCCAAGATTTGAGATTGACCGCACAATGCCGTAAACTCGCCCCATCGTCCAGACTTAAAGCGCAAGCACTATTGCACCATTGACAGTTCATTCACCATCTTGATATCACCTCGACAAACCGATCGCAGCAGCCGATTTACAGCGCGCAATTCTTCATCGCCCAACGATTCGGCTAGCACCGCAGCCATCAGGCCATACCGATCGGCCAGCGTCAAAATTCCCTTAGTGCTGGCTTGGGCAAACAATTCTGCGATCGCACCGGGTATTAGATCAATATGCATAATCATGGGGTGACGATTTCAAGAACTCAACCAACGGCGTTTTCAGGATAGTTCTAATATCCCAATTTCTGAGACGGGTGCAGGTGATCTGCGGACTGGGTACTTTGTGATACTTTACATAATATTAAGTGATGGGACGGATGCTTTGATGTGATGGCAGCTGCCCATTTTTGTGACCAAGATCACATACTTTTTGAGTCCGTTTGCAGGTGATGTAGCGAATAGGAACTACGGCAGCGATCGCACGATCAACATTGACTTAATTGGACGCACGACCGGATTGCCAGCTTCGTTAACTTTGCCATACACCGTTTGGCTATTGGCGTAAATGGCGGCAGAGCTGCCACCGTCTAGGTTCATTGCCGTCACAGCTCCCAGCGATCGCATAAACTCTGCCAGTTCTAATAGCGATAGCCCCGAACTGCCGGGAGCCTCTGGCTGCTGAGCGGCCATCACCCAGACCACGTCCCCATTGGCCAAAATACCTACGGCAGAGCGAGCATTGGGGCGGTTATATCCGAGTGGGTCGCGGATGACGGTGCCATTGCTCACAGCGAGGAAGGCGTCTGCCTCTAAGGTCAGCTCTGGTAACAGCTGAGGGCCAGCTCCTAGGGCTGTCTCAATTTGGCAGCCTGGGGGCGCAAGATCACGATGAGGGGCGATCGCATAGGACCCTTCATCCCCACAGCGATAGTGCCGAAATTCTGGCCGATTAAAAATTTGTTCTAGGTAGGGCGCGAGGCTAGGATTGCCCACCAGCCGTTGATTCTGGCGGGGATCGGCAGTTACTTCACCCTGCTGCATCACGTACGAAGTAGATTGTTGATTGGCAGGATCAAAAAAACCGCCATTTAGCGCCGCGATCGCATGTGACTGACGCGCCCAGCCCTCTAGTGGCTCTAACCCTTGCGCGACAACAGGTTCGATCGCAAACTGCGGTGGTGTGGCAGTGGGAATGACCACGACATGAACTGTACTGTGGGGCAAGCTGTATTGTCTGGTGAGAATGCTGGGCGGTGGTGCGGCAGGGGCAATCGCCGCCGTAATCGAAGCAGGCCGCGATAGGGAGGGCAATCGCAGGCATGAAACCAGCAAAAGAGTAGTGCCCAGTAGCGCCAACCACTGCCGCCAGCCATGGGGTTGATTTAGTGTCATCGTCGTATGGGCGCGATCGCGTTCAAGGTTACCAATGTCCTTAACCTGCTGCCGAACCCTATCATATAGGGAAGTCACTCTGCGGTAGTTAATCCCTACTTCATGCCATGCCAACCCTGCTTGCATCTCTCTGCTTATTGTCGGTGTCCTGGGTCTTGTGGGTTCCTCCCGGCTCGGCGCTGCCGCCCCCCGACGACCTGCCCGAAGAAGTGCTGCGGACTCAGATTATTTTAGAAGGGCGATCGCCAATTACAGGTGCCCCCCTAACGGCGGCTGAGCGGGCATCATTAGAGGCGAGTCTGACGGCCAACGTCAACGCCAACGTCGAATTATCACCTCAGGTGCGGCAGTCCATTTGGCTGCTGTCTGTGCGCAAAGGAATCCGCCTTGTGTTTCCGTTCCTGCGGCTACCGCTCTCAATCAATCAATAAGCCCCCGAGCATGTTGGTTTAAAACCTGGTTTCAAATTCTAAAATGACCCCAGTGCCCCTGTCGGTGTCGATATACCCCCGCAGTAAGAATTCGTCGTTGATCCGATAGCGCAGGTTGAATTGAGTTGGGGCATCGGCGGTGAGAATCGCTAGAACTGAGGCGGAGAGATTGCCCGTAATGTCTAGCCCTAATTCCGATGCCAGTTCTAGAGTCGAGTCGGAGGTCGTTGCGGACGGCACCAGCGTGGGATACAGCCGGAAATCGCTGAGACCAATGGTGCTACTGATAAAGTTTTGCAGACCCGTGAGCAACGCCGACCCGGCTAAGTTGGCGATCGCTAGTGTACTATCACCGCGCCCGAGGGTATCGACAAACCCACCGCCCAACAGCGCAATAATCTCGTTGCGCGATCGCGACGGGCTGCTGGTTAATTCCAGCTCATCAAATAACTGACTGGCGTACCCATTCACCCTGGCTTGAATCCGCACATTGTCCAAGCTGCCCAAGTTAGTGGCGATCGTTTCGTTGATTTCTGCCGCTCCACCCGAGGTGTTCGAGGTAGTCGGGGTGCGGGTGACCTCGGGCACAGATGTGGCTAGCTGCACGTTTAAAAGCGGGTCAAGCCCCCGACCGGGGACAAATTGAGCCGTGTTTTCATAGCCCCGCACCAAATTGAACTGGGTTGTAAACAAATTCACCTGACCGCTGCGGAGCCGGATCGTGCCTTGAGGACTCAAGGCTGACAGTGGACCACTCAGGGTCATATCCCCCACTGCCAGGAAGTTCAAAATTGGGTAAAGCGTAATCCGCAGATTGCGATCTAGCTGAATGTTGAGATTATCCAGTTCGGGTGGTCTAGTCAGGGCATTGGGATCAGCGGTTTGCGCCGTAGCCGTTGCGGTAGCAGGCGTACCGCTAGGCAATTCCACTTGCCCATTGCTCAATACAATGTTGCCGCCCACCTGCGGCGCTAGCGCGGTGCCAGCCACCAATAGCTGACCCGCCACGCCACCGCTATACAGACCTTTAAAATTTAGCGTTAGGTCATTTAGAGCAACAGTCAACGGGTTGATTGGGCTGCCATCTTCACTCAGCGGTAGGTCACGGCGATCAAAAATAGGCAAGACGCCCTGGGCCACCACCTGCCCTTGCCGAAATTGTCCTTGTAGGCTAACAACGTCGATCAAGCTGCGGTTGAATTGGATTCTACCCGTTACATTCGTGAGCGGTTCGGGCAGGGCTTGGGCGGTAAAGGTTGCCTCTTGCAGGGCGACAAATCCGTCAATTGAGGGGTTCATCAGGGTGCCATCAACTTGCAGGTTTACCTCACCTTGCCCGCTCTGCCAAGCCACCTGATCGTTAAATAGGTTTAGCAGCGCTAATCCCTGATCCCGCACATTGATCTTAAGGCTAATGTCATCGCTGTCGGGCGAGACGGTCATGAATTCAAACCGATAGGGAATGCTGCCCACCAGGTTCAGCGGCTGTGTGGTGTTGGCCGTTAATTGCCCTAGTAAGTTGAGGCGGGCATCAGCATAGCTAAACTGAGTGCTAGCGCCCTCAATCGGGGTTTGATTGATGGTGGCGTTGCTTAAAATTACTTCACCTCGAACAGCAGGGTTGCCTAAGCTGCCTTCTAATAAAGCATTAGCATTGAGGGTGCCCGTAATGTCGAGCGGCAGCTTCACAAAATCGCGCAGCGGTTCTACAGGAATATTTTGAGCCTGGAGCTGCCCAGATGTTTGCGCCTGCGCGATGGTGCCAGAGAAGTTCACAAACGCATCCCCCGATTGCAGGCGTAGCGGTAACAAGTCCAGCACGCCATTGGTAAAACTGCCTTGAGCCACCACCTGTTCTACTGAATAGTCGTTCCCCCAGCTCCAGTTAGTCCCTTGTAGGTCAAAATCTACTCCTAACCCTGCCTGCGGTGAGCCGGAAATGTCAATTGTGGCCGCAAAGGTTCCTTGCAGTTGGGACAGGGCCGGTAGGGGGCTGGCAGCGGCTCGTTCGGCTTGTCGAAGGTCGATCAGCGCCAAAATTTCGGAGAACCGCCGCAGTTGGGCAATCAGTGGATCGTTGGGTTGCCCGACTGCGGCAGGCTGGAGATTGACCGCCGTCCCATAGGTCGGAGATTGGATGCCGCGCCGAATATCGGATAGGTCAAACCACTGTAGGGCGGTGAGAATGTCTTGGACGTTGCCTTGGGCGGTGCGGATTTGCCCATTAATTTGTGGGTTGCTGCCCAGGGTAGCGGTGCCGTCTAGCTGGTAGCGGCTATTGGTAAAGGCCAGGTCGCCGTTGCGCAGGGTGAACGCGTTGTTGTCGTAACGGAACTGCCCGTTAAACTGCTGAGCTTGGATATAGCCAATGGCGGGGTTGGCGATCGCCACCGTTCCTGTTGTGGCCAGTGTAGCCAAGTTCACCTGAGCCGTTCCTGTTGCCTGTCCAGCAATTCGTCCCAGTCCAGCCTCTGGAGCCAGAGCCAGGTCTAGTAGAGCGAGCGGAAAGGCTTCGACATCTGCATAGAGAATATTGCCGCGCGTGGTACCGCTGGCGATCGCCTCATCTAACTGCACCCGAAAGCTGCGGGGACGGTAGTTGCCGTCTAACTGCACCGCAATTTGATCTTGACGCCCGCGCAGATCTAGCTCCACCCGTTCTCCCAACACCACCTGCACCCCCCCGGCTAGCACGGGGTCAAATTGGAATCGATTCACCACCAAATTATTTAGCTGCAATTGCCCATTTACCCTGGGCAGCGCCGGAGTTCCGGTTACCCGTCCGGCAAAATCGGCTAGCCCTGCCACCCGTACCTGAGGCGGGAGAGCTACGGGCAAACTGGCGATGTCATACCCTTGCAGCTGCAAGTTGAGATCAAAACTAGAAACGGTGGGGGCACCTCGACCCGCTAGCTGGGCAAGCACTACACCATTGGCGCTGAATCCTGGAGCACTGGCGCGATCAATGGCGAGGCGATCGCCCAACCAGCGAATTCTGGCGGTTAATGGACGGTTGAGCACCGATAGCCCTTGCGAAAACCGGACATCGCCGTCTGCCCGCAGGTTGCCGGGGCTAAGATTGGCTAGACTTCCGGCCAGCCGCAGGTTGCCGCCAAACTGGCCGCGCAGCTCGGGTGAAAACTGACTCAGCCCAATTTGACTGCCCACCACAGCAGCTTGCCAGCGCCCGTTGGCAATATCGGCCTGGGCGGTGAGCGTGCCGCCCGCCACCTGAACTACCGTATTGCGAAACTGAATGCGATCGCCCGCAATGGCAATGTCGCCCCGAGCCGGATAGGTGCCCCGAGGCGCTTGCCAGCGAATGGCCGTTTGCACCGCGTCGAAGCCCCCCGCCACTCGGACATCGGCATTCAGCGGCCCCACTCTGATGTCGCGGCTGTTGACGCCATAGGCGCGGGCGATCGGATCTCCCGGCAGGTTGCGCACTTGGGCGGTGGCCGTGATCCTGCCCCGTTCACCTAGCACGATCCGCCCGGTTCCAGCGATCGCCCCCCCGACTGATGGAGTTGCGGTCAGCCGCTCCAGGTTCAGCACATTGCCAGCCAGCGTAAACTGAGTGCGCACCGTCGCTAAATCGACTCGATCAATCCGCACCGGGCCGCGATTGCTCACCGTGCCACGAATCACGGGCTGATTCGGCACACCCGTGATGGCCACATCGGCATTAAAGGCTCCAGTGGCGGGGATGGGAAGCGTGATTCCCGCCGTGCTCTGAATTTGCCGGATATCTACCCCGCGCAGCTGCGCCGTTAGGTTGTAACCATCGACCAAATCGTAGGTGCCCTTAAAGGCCACGGGAATGCTGCCGTAGACCGTGCGCCCTGCTTCAATTGTGATTAACTGTTCGCGAAACCGCAGCTGGACGTTGCCTTGGGTCAGCGTTTTGGGCACCTCCGTGACTCGTGCCGTCACATTTTGCAGGCGAGCAGTGCCGTCCAGCGCCGTAATGGCGTCATCTTCCACCTGCACCGTCAAATTTGAAAATAGCGTTCCCGCGTCGGTAGTCACCGGGGTAGCAATCAGTGAATTCACGTCTTTCACCGCCAAGCCATCGCCCTGAATCAAGACTTTCAGCTTGATGCTTGGATCGGTATTCACCTCACCCCGCAGCCGCAGGTTACCGCCGCGAGACGGCATTCCTGCCAGATCAAACCGGGTCAACTTATAGTCGTTTTCAAAGTTGACGTCTCCCGTCATCTGCCGCAGCGTCACGGCAAAATCGGACGTGAGCGTGGCTCCTGGCTTTTTGGCATCCACCATGACAGCGGCAGACGGAGCTAGCACGACTGTGCCATCCTGCATCTGCAGCCGATCGAGGGCAATTTTCAGCCCACTTTCCTCTTCAGCTTCGGATAGTTTCGTCACAATCCATTTGCCATCATCGGTTTGATCGATATAGGCATTGGGGCGCACCAGGGTTATGTCTAAACCCAGGCGGTGATTGAACAAAACCTCCCACAGGTTGTACGATGCCTTGACCTGCTGCACGGTGGCGCGATCGCGATCGGTGGGGGTGGGCGGTAGGGTCGATGCGCCAAACCGAATGCCCGTCAGCGAAACCTGCTCTAGCGGCCCCACCTCTACCGGGCGGTTTAGGGTTTTACTTAAGCTTTCGGCAATCAGCGGAGCTAGCCGCTGATTGACAAAGACCCAGGCCCACCATGCGCCAAACACGCCTCCGGTCAGCAGCGCTAAGCCCAGCCCACCGCCGACCGAGCGCCATAGCCGCCGCGATCGCCATCGGCTGCGTCTTGGGGCGGGTGCCTTATTTGGCTCATTTGGCTCAGGAGAATGTGTCATAACAGCCCTAAATAAACCCGACGGCGAACCGCTCTTGCAATCCACAAAGCCAGCCTGAAACTACTCGGCCTTAACCCGTCAAGATTTCCTTTGAAAGCCTTAAAAACTGCGGATTTCATCGTTTTGAGCGGGTCTAAATCACGCCATTAAGACTCTATCCCAGATTTGCAATTTCGGTGTCTATTGCCATGATTAATGTTGAGGGTATTTAGTGGAGGGAATGAGTGGAGGGCGGATCTGCCCCGCCGCATCCCAGAGCTTGGCCGGGTTTGTTCTAGTCCGATCATTTTGCAGTAGCTATTTATGAAGCCTTACCAACACATCGCGATTCGAGAATGTCATGAGCCGCTGGTGCCCATTCCCTTGCAGCAGTTTGCGGTGCAGCAGCCCCATCCTTATGTAGCATTGGGTGCTCCCTATGGCGATCGCTCTCCCTATTGTTTGCGACAGAGCGTGGTCGAACGGTTACTCATGGCTCAAACTGCGCTCCAGCAGCATTGTCCAGGCTGGCAGATTCAAATCTTTGATGCCTACCGCCCTCTGACAGTGCAGCAATATATGGTGGACTATACGTTGGAGCAATTGGTGCGATCGCATCAGCTCACCCCCGATCACCTGACGGCCATTCAGCGCCAAGAGTTTCTGGCGCAGGTGCATCAATTTTGGGCGGTGCCCAGCCATAACCCCCTGACCCCGCCCCCCCATAGCACCGGAGCAGCGATCGATATCACCTTAGCCACGGCTGATGGTGAACCTGTCGATATGGGTTCCCCCATTGATGAACTATCGCCCCGCTCTTACCC
>CASBQJ010000395.1 GCA_949127705.1 Synechococcales cyanobacterium PMM_0085 | reverse complement strand
GATATTAGGAAACCAAAGGGCACAATCTTCTGGCAACATACTGGCTAGGATCAGCCCGTCGCCGCTAAAAGATTCAATCACGTCGTGCTCGATCAAAATCGTCGCGCCTAGATCTCGCAGTCTCTCCATGCAGTCTAGATGAGTTGACTTAGAACCAGAGATAGAGCTGTGATGGGTCGATACCATAATGAAGCGAAGGCGATTCTGCGCTGTAGCAGAATCGATAGATTGCAGAAATGCTGTTTCTGCACCCTGAATATCCATGTGGAGTAATTCAACGTACGGCTTAGCGCAGAGATCTAGAACCGCTGAGCAATTCAACATTGGCAGCACAGAGAGACTATCCGATGTTTCGGTAGGAGCTGAGTGAATAGGCAGGTGTTCTCCGCCCACCCAAGCATTGATGAACTGGATGCGATCGGTAGTTCCATTCAACGCTGCGTTGCGTTTGCCGATATTCAAGTTGCCCGCGTCGGGTTCTACACACAAAGCGATCGAATCTGGGATCTCCCTCAAAAACCACTGTGTGTAGTAAGCCCAGAACGCTCCAAGCTCAACCATCATGCTTCGATTTCTGACGTAGCGCATCAGCGTGTGAAAGATCAGTTCTTCCTGTGGTTCATGATGGCCTCTGAGTCCCCTGATGATGTGTGCCATCCAGTCTCCGTAGTAGCCACCATGAACTACCTTGATGCCGTTGTGCATAATCTGGACTCGTTCACCCTGGAGCGAAGATGTCTGTCCTGCTTCAAATACTTTGGGGATCGGCTCCGAATCACGACACGAAATCGTCATTAGAGTGCGTTGCAGCTCATTCATATTTATCCATCCTCATAGCGATTTGACATAGCAGGAGCGTTCAAGACATGTTGTCAGCTAGAGGGATGAATTTCGTAGGAGTGTTTCGCGTAAAGCCTACGGCATACCGGAAACGCAAAGCATCTCTACGTAGAGACACCGCCCCTAAAGTAGGAACAATATTGGCAATTCATACCTACATTCGAAAACGTCTCGTCTAAGATGCCTAACTCCTCATTTAACCTCAAAACATCACTTCAGAGTAGAGATTTAACTCCGAAGCTGAGGGTATTGTTCAGAGGATATTTTGAAATTCTCAGCGGATTCCAGTTGAAAGCGAACTGGTAGCGAAAATCCAGATCGGCGATCGCCCCGCTTCATAGTTTCCAACCATAAGTTTGTCTCGACAGTCACCCATGCGATCGCCGTTACAGAAATTGCGATCATCGCCAAACTAACAAATGAGGACTCGGAGCTAACAAAAGCGATCGCCCAAAAATCTATCCACCCTAGACCTGCGGGCATGGCAAGCTGGGGTGGCTAGAGGGGATTGTCGTACAATATCCTCAGCCTCCAGACTGCTATCTCAGTCTTCAGGGGTTAGCTATCGGACGCTGTTACTAGCTACGTCCGGTGGCGTTGACTAAATTTTTGGGCAGTTAACAGGCATCTTGGAGAACGGCCATCCACAAATGCTGCATTGACAGACTAAAGCGCATATCTCTAGTACAGTCAACTTATTGGTGGCGATCGCTTGTTGCACTTGTTTTGCTAGGAATAGTTGGGGGAGGGGCGATCGCCAGCAGAGGACGGTTCTCTGCGAGACGGAAGGCGAATCTCTGCAAGACGGTAAGGGCGATCGCACTCCCACACGTAACGGAACAGTTACTCATCTTCTGCACAACGTAGCACTATAACGATCCCAATCACCCGCCGTAGATAACCTCGAACTCCAACCGATAATCTCTCGACGGTCGGTGTCCATTGGGGTTGTTGTTATGCCGCAACTCATTGCAAGATGTGTAGCCCGTGAACTACACCACCTTCTGAATCAAATCTAGGTTCAATGATAGGGAAAAATCTATTATCCCCCTTTTCAAAATGCCTAAAAACAGCGTAAGCAATCAAGTCAGCAAGTTGAATCAGTCTTGATGCTTTTGAATCTAAAAAGAGAGGTACTTCTGAGAAGTTCCTTATCACACCCCAAGTGTATCCAATCGTCCTAAAATCAGTTGCCAAGGATTGAATTGTTGTCTCATAAGTAGATTTATCAAAGATGATGATTCCTCTATGCGTGTCGCCGTTCCTATGCAATCTCATCAAATACTTATCAAATCTACTGGCTAGCTGCTCAAATGCTACCTCAACCGGGTCTTTTGGAGATACCGCAGATTTCTTGATCACGCTTGCAAACAATCGATTCCTAGGATGAGATTGTAGAAAAACTTTTAGGGCGTCTTCAATCGCTTGATGCCGATCTTCTTTAGGATGACTCCTCCATCGCCCTCTTCCTCCGAACATTGGGCTACCATGTAACTCAACTGCTGCTGGATCAGCAGGATCAAACCTAGCTGCAATTTGGTCAAGCTGGTTAGCAATCCAATATCCTTGCCGCTCAAACACACAAAACCCAGCTAGCACGAAATACTGTTGATTTGGGTCGTGGGTTGTACCAGACTCATCTACGTACAGTAGATACATGCTGCTTCATATCCCTTTAAAATCAAAATCAGTCAAGGGAAGACCATGCTTCCACGATCCGAAAAGGTCAGATCTCTTGACTGTGCCTTTAATTATATCACTTGCTCCACACATTGCCTACTTCATCTAATGCTCCTCCTAAAGATACCGTTTAGGTGACAGTCCCACAGATGACTCAGCGGCATAACGGTGAAATGCAGCGGCGGCAAGTAGCCTCGAACTAGGCTCTGAGATTTTCGTCCGTCCGCTGCCATAAAG
>CASBQJ010000394.1 GCA_949127705.1 Synechococcales cyanobacterium PMM_0085 | reverse complement strand
GGTTGTGGCAGTATATCCAGATTGCCTGTCAAGCAATCAAGATATGAGGTGTAGCCGGATACTATACCTGTATTTTGGGTAGAAGTATCTTTTAGATTCTCGTAGCAATAACCAAGAAGGTTCCAGAACAAGGGGGCTTAAGCCGAATGTCACTGAAAATAAGCAAAAATCGACTGCCGAGATCCCCGGATTCTTGGAGAATCCGGGGATCTAAACTCCTTAAGTAAGTGCCATTCGGCTTAAGCCCCTTGCCCATAATGCACCGAAGTAAAAAAAGCTATAAGATCTCAACGTTCCAACTTCCGCAACCCACCTCCCCTCATCCATGAACCCAAAAATCCTCGCCTTCGCCGGCAGTACCCGCATCGACTCCTACAACAAAACCCTAGTCCAAATTGCTGCCGCTGGAGCAAAATCTGCCGGAGCCGATGTTACCTACATAGACCTGCGCGACTTGCCCATGCCCATCTTTGACCAAGATTTGGAAGCCCAAGACGGTGCGCCTGCTACAGTCAAGCAATTCAAGGAACTGCTAATCGCTCACGATGGCTTGTTGATTGCCTCTCCCGAATACAACAGTTCTGTCTCTGGGCTGTTAAAAAACGCGATCGACTGGGCGTCGCGTCCTGCCCCTGGTGAAGCGCCGTTGGCCTGCTTTGCTGACAAAGTGGCGGTGATTATGAGCGCATCTCCGGGTGGGTTTGGCGGGCTGCGCGGTCTAGTGGCTCTGCGATCGATTTTGGGCAATATTAAAGTTTTGGTGCTGCCCGACCAGGTGGCGATCGCCCAAGCACACACCGCGTTCAATCCCGATGGCACCCTCAAAGATCCGCAGCAACAGGCAGCCATAGAAGGGCTGGGAATTAAGCTGGCACAAACTGTAGCAAAGCTAAAGGCGTAGGTGCTGTGGAAGGTTTAGCGGTAGCATAGTTTATTGTTTCGTATCCAGTCACCGATTCAACCCAACGACGATGAAGCTGCTTTGCCTTAGTAACGGTCACGGTGAAGACGCGATCGCCCTCCGCATTCTGCATGCCCTCCAGCAGCAGCCCAACTGCCCCGAACTGGCAGCGCTGCCGCTGGTGGGGGCGGGGCATGGGTTTGCCCAAAGCGGCATTCCGGTGATTGGCCCGGTGAAGCAGTTGCCCTCGGGTGGCTTCATTTATATGGATAGCAAGCAATTTGCCCGAGATCTCAAAGGGGGTCTACTGACCCTAACGCGGCAGCAGCTCAAAACGGTGCGCACCTGGGCGCAGCAAGGTGGGGCAATTTTGGCGGTGGGCGACATTGTGCCGCTACTGTTTGCCTGGTGTAGCGGCGCGCCCTATGCCTTTGTGGGCACGGCCAAGTCAGACTATTATCTGCGCGATGAAGCCGGATTGCTGCCCCGCCCCCGATGGTTCGATCGGTTCGAAAATTGGTCAGGCTCGGTTTATTTGCCGTGGGAGCGCTGGCTGATGAGTCGGCGGCGCTGTAGAGCCGTGTTTCCGCGCGATCGCCTGACCAGCGACACTTTGGCTAGGTGGAAGATTCCGGTGTTTGATGTCGGCAACCCAATGATGGACGGGCTGGAGCCGACCGGGGTGGAGTTTCCCACCCGGTGGGACAGCCTGACGGTGGCGCTGATTCCGGGTTCACGCCCGCCAGAGGTCTACGACAATTGGCAGCAGATACTCCAGGCCGTGGCTGGGCTGGTGGAAACCGTGGGGCGCAAGCTCGTGTTTTTGGCGGCGATCGCCCCTTCGATCGATCGAGATCTGCTGCACCAAGCGCTGACGACCTCCGGCTGGCGCGCTAGAGATGGCAATGCTGGAGACGGGACTGTCTATACGCTACAAGCTTCACTGCAAGGCGCTACGCTATTGCTGAGCACAGCGTTTAACGACTGCATTCAGACCGCAGATGTGGCGATCGCCATGGCAGGCACGGCCACCGAGCAGTTTGTCGGATTGGGCAAACCGGCCTTGCTGTTGCCCGGTAAAGGGCCTCAATTTACCCATGCCTTTGCCGAAGCGCAAACCCGGCTGCTGGGTCCTTCGGCCATTTTGGTCGCCCAACCCAATCAAACCAGCCAAGTATTGCAGCGACTGCTCAACGATCCCGATCGGCTGCAGCTGATTGCCGAAAATGGTCGCCGCCGCATGGGTGCACCTGGAGCCAGCGCTCGGATTGCCGGGTATATCCTTGAATGTTTAGATCCGAATTAATTGAGAGTATGCGAAGCGTACAGACTTGGGAATCGGCATACGTTCAGCGGGGAATCGAGTGCAACTGATATATTACAGATCAGTTGCACTCGATTCCTGCAAACTTTTGGAGCAGCCTTAGGCGGAGCCAAGACTACTGCCCCCATCCACAAATAAGGTTTGTCCAGTAATATACCGTCCAAGTGCGGATCAGGCTGTTCAGTCCGGCTTTTGCCGCAGTATAGCTGGTACGGAGTGGTAGCCTCACCACTACCCGGATAGAGACATTGATGATGCGACCGAAGTGACGTGCTTTCATGGCCGGCAAAAAGGCTTGAGTGAATTGAATCTCAGGGCACAGATTTAGGTCAATGATGGATGCAAATTGCGTGATATCGACGGTTTTTAAAGCTTCCGATCAACTGATGCCAACATTGTTAACAACCGCGAAACCCGTCAGATGGGTTGAAATCAGATATTTTAGGTGCCAACCTATTGAGGCATCCACCCCGCAAACATTTTTTCAACGGCTTTCAACGGATCGGCGATCGCAGAAAATACACGTTGAGAGACAGGATCGGGATAGACATCCTCTAGCCCTGTCTCAACTGCGTCCAAGGCCGCGTTAGCCACTGCGATCGGTTCCGCTTTATCTCCAGGAACTCCGTCAGCCATGGCCGTATCCACTGGCCCTGGAAAAACGCCAATCACTTGCGTGCCTTGCGTTGCCAATTCGGCTCGAATGTCTTGGGTTAGAGAATTGAGGGCGGCTTTAGAAGCACTGTAGGAACCAAATACAGGGGCACTGGCAACGGATACCACGGACAGCATATTGATGATTGCGCCGCCGCCATTGCGCTGCAAAATTGGGGCAAAAGCCCGAACCATGGAAAGCGTGCCGAAGTAATTGGTATTCATTTCCCACTGTGCCGTTTCCACGCTGTTAGCGGTAAATAGCCCACCAGAGCCGATCACGCCAGCATTGTTGATCAGTAACGTGACGTCTTGGGCGATTTGGGCAGCCGCATTAACGTGTGCGGGATCGGTCACATCCAAGGCAATGGGAACAATCCGATCAGGGGCGATCGCCACCACATCGTTGAGCGTATCAAGGCTTCGAGCAGCAGCATAAATGCGGCGAGCGCCTGCTTGCACCAAGGCTTCGACATAGGCTTTGCCAATCCCCCGATTGGCACCGGTCACGAAAGCAACGGATTCTTGAACGTTCATCATAATCTCCTGATTTACTAAGTGATACAGAACTAATGATCGAGTGAGTCTGGGGTTTGCAACCCCGCTCTGTTGATACCTTTATCCTCAGTCATTCCATTGTGTTTGAGAAGCAGGCAAAGTAGACTATGGCTTATTCGATTTTGGAATGACCCAACTCATGGATCGTCTCGACTGCATTCAAAGTTTTGTTCGTGTAGTAGAAACTGGCAGCTTTTCGGCAGTGGCGCGGGAATGCAACACCACTCAGCCGACAATTAGTAAAAAAATTGCGGCACTAGAAGAGTATTTGGACGTGCAGCTCTTAACTCGATCGACGACTAAACTCCAATTAACCCAGGAGGGCGAACGATTTTTTGAGCGTTGCCAATCGTTATTAGATGTCGCCGCCGAAACGATCGCCAGTGTCGGGCAACGCCAAAATCCAACTGGAACGTTGCGGGTCAACTGCTCTGTGGCCTTTGGTCAGTATCAGATCATGCCCTATCTCAAGGAGTTTCTTCGCCGCTATCCCGATGTAAAGCTAAATCTAACCATGAGCGATCGCGTTACTGACATGATCGAAGAGGGTATCGATCTATCCATTCGCATCGGGCAGATCAACGACCCATCTCTAGTCGTTCATCGGCTTGGAGTGACTCGCCGTATCACGGTTGCGGCTGGTGATTATTTTGATAGCGATCGCCCAGAACCTAAAACACCTGAAGAATTGGTCAATTGCAACTGCATTATCTATTCTCGGCTAGCAACTGGCAATCAATGGCACTTTCGACGTTCGACGGGGGGCGAAATCGTAGTACCCGTTAACGGAAATCTCGAAGTCGATAGCTCTACTGGCATCCGGGAAGCAGTCTTGTCCGGTTTGGGGATTGCCGTTTGCCCTGTTTGGCTATTTGGCGATTTGATGCAATCTGAATGTTTGAAAATTGTACTCAAGGACTATCAGCCCACGCCTTTACCGATTCATGCAGTCTATCGTCGCGGACGATTTATCCCTGCAAAAATTCGGTGTTTTATCGACTATTTTACAAATGAATTTAAGCTCAATCCATGGGTGTCAGACTACGGAATTCAACCCGCCGCATCACGGTAAGCTGTGCGGGCGGCTAGTCATTTTTATATGCATTCTACGATTTACAAGTCATCCGCTGTGATGTGCTAGTTAGATTGTTTAAACTGTTGCTGAAAGTATGTTTTTAAGTCGGCTGCTAAGGCTGGCACCCGAATGGCGCGGCGCACCAAATCATCATCGGCCTCACGCACATAGATTCGCACAATGTCGGCAACGGTGACATTGTTTTCGTCGCGGCTGACCTGCTCGATCGCATCCCCTGCGCTCACGTCCCCTGCTCGCACAACCGAGAAGTAAATGCCGCTCAAACGGCTGTTGAGAAACCGTTTAACCATATCATCGCGCCCAAACTTGAGATTAAGCTTGAAGCAAGGGAATCGGGGCTGCGTCACCATCACTTCAGCCGTACCAATCCGAAAGCGATCGCCAATATTCACCGTCGCTTCTGACAAACCTTGAAGCGTCAGGTTTTCGCCAAACGCGCCCCAAGGCAACGCCTCATGTGGTAACTGCTGCTGCCAATAAGCATAATGCTCCACGGGATAGGCGTAAATCGCTTTTTCAGTACCGCCATGCACTGTCAAATCTGCCTGCTGATCACCCTCTAGATTCAGCGATCGCATCATCACTCGCCCTGCCACGGGCTGCTTAAAAATACCCGTTGTGACCGACTTTCCTTTCCAACTCACTTCGCGTGGCAGCCCAACACAGACAGCAATCAATTTCATTCGGCAACCCCTGCAACGATCACTCCCTGAAACTTTACCGCACCTTCGCACAGTTTTCTGATTTCGGGCGATCGAAGCTAGATTCAAATTGATCGATGGGTGGTGTATCACTATTACCACAGCCAGAATAGTCCGATGCAGTTAAATGAAGGCGTTGCTGCGCCCTGAGTGAACGATGAGCGGGCGATCGCCCCTAACCGCATAGCCCCCAATACCACCTCATAGATTCTAGTACTACTGGTTTGCTCACAGCATGGTTTCTGCGATCGCCTGAGCAACCCTGGCGTTTTATGTTGGTTATTGGGATGGAGAGTGGGGGCGATCGCGTTGATCACATTTTGATGAATTCAACTTTTTAGGCGAAGAGGCGATTGCACTACAACATCTCAAGGTAAGGGAATTCCTGCTGAACGAATAGCCAACTTGACAGCCCCTTTAACTACATCACTTACTGTGGCATCCCCCAATGACTGCCCCCACTTTAGCAATTTGTCCTTGACCTTTGAATTGGCTTTAGCCTGAGCCACCATGTCTTCCGCCACCTGTTCTTGAGCAACATCAACCGTTACTCCTTTCCTCTCCAACTGTTCAATTAGGTTTTGAATCTGAGCCGCCGCATGAGTCAAATCCTGACTCATGGTGATGTAGTCTCCCTGAACATAGGTTCCAGTATTTGATTCAATATAGTTGCCGCCATCCGTGTTAATGTGTCTGTCGCCATTCATAGTGCTACTTTCTCCTAGTTGAACATTAACTGCTTGAATATAATTATTTTGAGATGCTGGCGCTGAAAGAAGTCTTTCAAACATCATTGAAAGGGCTGAATCTTTTGCTTTCACCTCTCCCTCCAGATGGGCTATTTTAAGCTCAAATTCAAAGGTTTTCTGTTCTAATATTTCTTTGATTGTGTCGCTATTAGCATTTGATGGATGAGTAACTTTAATAGTTACCAAGCCATCATCTAAAATCTTATATTCTCGAAGAAATAACTCACCCCCATATTCATCTAAGACTCGAATATTAGATGCGTTAAAAGCGTACGCAAAAGCTTTCCAAGGCACATTATCATGAAAGGTTAGCTCGATCACATTCTCAGCAATTTGAAAGCGTTTAGAGAATTCTCCTATAGCAAATTCACCACCACTTGGGCAACGTTCTTTTTTTCCAGATCTCAGATAAACGTATTGACAATCAATTTCTTGTAATTTTGTATATTTATTAACATTCCAGTCTTCTATACAAACACCCGTAAATTTAGTTCGAGAGAAGTCCGTACCCAAAGCCTGAATACGGCACATTTCAGAATTAGTAAGATGCGCCTCTACAAAACTAGCTTCGTTAAGATTTGCTCCAGAAAAAGTAACATTTATAAGTTTAGCTTGGTTCAAACTAGCTCCTATGAGGACGGCTTCACTAAGATCAGTACCCTCCAAAATGGCGTAGTTTAGGTTTGAGCCACAAAGACTTGCCCTCACAAGTTTTGCTTTACTCAAATCACTGTTCAAACAATTTGTGTAGTTTAGTTTTGCCTTATTTAGTTTTGCTCCCACAAATGTTGTTGCTTGAAGACTCGCTCTATTCAAAACTGCTCCACTGAGGATAGAACGGCTAAAATTAGCTCCATCTAAATTAGCCTCACTGAAATCCGCCTCAATTAGGTCAGTTTCAACAAATTTAGCTTGTGTAAGATTGGCTTTGCTAAAATTAACTTCAAACAGATCCGAATCTATAGTGCTACTAAAATCAGCTAGCGATAGATCAGGAATAATGTCTGGATTTCTTATCCTCCAATTATTCCAGACATGAACACCCTGCCTGAGTAGGGCTAGATGTTCTTCGTTAGCCATTGCGAATCTCCCATACCTTCAGTTCTAATTTAGCTTACACGGATATCTATCAATACTCCGTCATCAGAGATTCAAAGCTAATTGGCGTTTACAACTTAACCTATAGATAATAGATATCTCTGACTCTTCCTGTACTGTGTAGTACATGTCTCTCGACGTGCATTGTCAAATGATTAAAAGCGCCAATTCAAATCTGAAGTGCATCACCTAGAAGGTTGCCCTGGAGGGACTCATAGGGATAGTCTGATG
>CASBQJ010000393.1 GCA_949127705.1 Synechococcales cyanobacterium PMM_0085 | reverse complement strand
GTCATCTGCACCATACTGTCGCACAGTTGATTATAGTAGTCGCGCAGCTGTCGCACCTCCCCTCGGATGCCTTCTATGTCCCGTTGCTGCAAGGAGTCTAGCCGATGCTGTAGGTCTTGCTGCATCTGCTTCATCTCAGCTGAGAGCGTTTCAGACAGCTCACGATTGCGGGTCAGCACCGATTTCTTGAGGCTGCCCATCATTTCTGGGGTGGGCAAGGAGAGGATCTGCTGGTTCAACAGCTCGACATGCTGAGCCAAACGCTGGTCAATGTCGTTGACGGCGATCGCCAAATTACTTTGCGTTTCTTGCTCAAACCGATTGCGATTGGCCAGATTTAAGAGCACCAGCAGAGAGATTGGCGCAGAGGCATAGACCACCTGTGAAGTGGCAAATGAGGCGACCGATCCTACGCCCAAGCCCACTAAAGACGCATATTCTGCAATATCTAGCCAATGGCGTTTTTTATTCAAGGTATCCATGCCCCAGACTCCCACGACAGCCGCCAGCGGTAGAGACAGTGTTGCTGAAAAGATCGTCACACAGTCGGCAGGAACGCCTTCCCTACCGACTGTACGGCTAATCCTTGCAGCACACCCATGCCATCCCACTCCAGCAGACAAGATTTTAGATATATCTGTCTATTCCGAGCCAGCTAACTGACATCAGGAAATCTGCCTAAATTGGGTGCCACACATTCACTGCACCACACGCCCCATATACTCACCCCAAAGTTGGGCAGCTTGGGCACTTCTGCCACTGGTCGAGGTGTTGTCGTCGTTGCCAAACCAAACCCCTGTAACCAGGTTACGGTCGGGAATATACCCTACAAACCAGAGGTCGCGGTTGTCGTTATTGGTGCCCGTTTTGCCCGCCTCGCCCATCCCCAAATACGCGGCTCTGCCGGTGCCGCCCTGAACCACGCCGCGCAGCAAGTCGGTCATTGTGCTAGCAATGGCTGGGGTGATGGCAGGCACATTGGTTTGCAGACTTTGGCTAGCATCGTAAATTACGCGGCAGCTGCCAATGTCTTTAGGATCGGTGCAATCGCTGCTGTCTAAAATCCGCTTGACGGCGTGAGGTCGGTTGCGTAAACCGCCGTTGGCGAGTACGGCATAGGCTCCAGTTAGCTCTAGCAGCGTCACCTCGCTTTGACCCAGAGCCAGACCGGGTACCGGGTTAAGCGGCGAGGTAATACCCATCCGTTTGGCAACCTGCACCACATTGTCGAGTCCTGCTGCCTTTGCCACTCGCAGGGCGATCGCATTTTCAGATTGGGCGATACCACTATACATATCGGCGCTGCCCCCGCTTAGGCGTTCACAGCCGCTAAACGATTGCCCGTCCCAGTCTAAAGGAGCGCACGAGAACGCGGTAGATGGAGGAATTCCTTGCTCCAACGCGCTAGCGTAATCAAAGATCTTAAACGTTGAACCGGGCTGACGCAGCGCCTGCGTGGCTCGATTAAACTGGCTGTCGGCAAAACTCACCCCACCCGTCATCGCCAGAATCTCGCCCGTACGGCTGTCCAGCGTCACCAGCGCCCCTTGCGAAAACCCAGACGCGGCACCCTCGGTTTCAACGGCAGTGCGCAGGGAGGGATCGGCTTGGGTTTGAAACCGTGGATCCAGGCTGCTTTCGACGACAAAATTGCCCTCTTGAGCTAGCTGTTCTCCTAGCAGCCCGTCTAGTTCATCGAACACATAGCTATAAAAGTAAGGAGCCAGATTGCTGCGCAGTTCTTGAATGGCGGCTGGGTTAATATCAATCCGCGATCGCCTCGCCCGTTCGGCATCCTTCAAGCTAACTTTGCCGCTAGCTGCCATCCGGTTGATGACGCGATCGCGAAGCTCCACCGCCGTGTTGTAGTCCTTTACCGGGTTGAATGTATTGGGGGCTGGCAAAATACCCACCAGCGTGGCCGATTCTGACAGCGTCAAGTCTTTGGCAGACTTAGCAAAATAAAACTGTGCCGCATCCTCAAATCCATAGATGCCATTGCCCAGATAGACCCGATTCAAATACGTCAACAGCAGAAAGTCTTTGCTATAGATTGTTTCCAGCTTGAAGGCCACAACGGCTTCCCGCAGCTTTCGTCCAGCCGAGTCCTCAGTGCCGACGTAGCTGCGAAAAATATTGCGAGACAGCTGCTGCGTAATCGTGCTGCCGCCTTCACGAATGCCACCCCCACGAATGTTGGTCAGCAGCGCCCGCAGTGTCCCAATCGGGTCAACGCCCAAGTGCCAGTAGTAGCGCGAGTCTTCGGAGGCAATGAGCGCCTCTGGCAAATCGGCCGAAAACTCCGAGAGCCGCTGCTTTTCGATATGAGTCCGAGTTTCGACGGAACTGAGCGGTGTTTGGCCATCTCGCGCCAAAACCATCACAGGTCCCTGCACCGAAGCGGGCAACGGCCGCACCGCAAACTTTTGCCACTCCAGCCCTACCCACAGCGCTGTCAATGCTGACAGCCCCGTAAAGCCATATAGCCCATACTTAGCAGCCTTCACATACCAAGGCGGTGGGTCAACGTACTGCACCCGCACCGCATCGGCCAGATCGGGCGGCCCTAGGCTAAATACATCGCCGTGCCGCAGCGGAATTTTGGCCAGACGACGCTTGCCGCGATAGATGCCGTTGGTCGAGTTCTCATCGCGCATCACAAAGGCATAGCGCCCGCGCTGGCTATCGCGGGCGAGCGACAGATGCACCTGGCTAACAACGGGGTTGCGCACCACAATGTCACAGGACTTAGAACTGCGCCCCAGCAGGTAGCGATCGCCCAGCAGCGGATAGACCTCTGCCTTGGCCGCCTCTGCTTCTTGAATCCATAGTTCGGGTACCCGAGCATTAGGCTTCAGCTTTAGCTGCGAAAAATTGACCTTCGCCTGCACATTTTGGACAGCCTGGGTGATCGCACCCAGGAAGGTTTTTGGCGGCGGTGGAGGTGGAGCTTGCGGTGGAGTCATGCAGCGTCCAGGCAGTAAGGAAGAAGAACAATTGGGCGATCGCGATCGGGCTCAAGCAAAGCACCAACATCGTATCCCATCCCATATTCTAATCATCTTGCAGCTCAATCAGTGAACCCTTTGAGATCATTAGAATTAGATTTATAGCGCTAAGTGCCGTTTTTTGCGATGGAAGTTAGGGAACGCTAGGTACATTAAAAGATTTTTGTACACGTTTAACTACAATGTCTACGGCTATGTCGAGTAAGAAGGTCGCGATGCTAAGCCCAGAAAACGAGTTATTCTCCCAAGACGAGGGGATGTCAATGGCAGACGTCGAACAGAAACGACTGAAAGCGATGGCTGACCTGGGCTTGCTGGATAGCGAAAGTATTCCAGTGTTTGAAGAAGCGACCCAGACAGCTGCTCATTTTTTAGATGCACCCATTTGCATTCTGGGGGTCATGGATCAAGAACGACAGTGGTTTAAGTCAGCGGTCGGGCTTTCTCGAATTGGGCTGATGAATGACTTGGCGGCTTCTCGTCAGCTGGCGCGGGCAGAGTCATTTTGCACCCACGTCGTTGAAAGCCGTCAAGTCTTAGCTATTAGTGATGCGATCGCCCACCCGACCTTTGCCAATCATTTATTAGTTAAACGCTACGGGATTCAAGCCTACTTGGGTGTGCCGTTGGTCACAGCCAGCGGAGACTGTATCGGCACCTTGGCGGTGATGGAGTTAGCGCCGCGAGACTTTACCACTCGTGAAATTGAACTGTTAGAGCTAATTGCGCGCTGGAGCATGAGCGAGTTTGAACGCAACACGCTGTTGAAAAAAACCGCTAGGCGGCAGAACGGAAATGGAGGAGAGGCGATCGCCCTGCCAGTAGCGGACTCAGTAAAAGCTGATCTAATTACCCACATGGTGCAAGAACTCCGCACCCCCCTGACGTCCATTCTGGGAATGGCTAGCGTTCTCAGCCGAGAAATCTACGGCCCTCTGACCGACAAACAAAAAGAGTACATGGGTATTGTTCACGACAGCGGGCAGCAGCTGCTCACCGTTTTGAATGAAATCGTAGAGCTAGGGGCGCTAGATCACCACAACTTGGCACTTAATCTAGTCCCAGTAGACATTGAAATGCTTTGCCAGCAAGCTTTTGCTACTCTACAGCAAGCGGCTCAACGCCGAGAACAACAAATTCGCCTCACCGTGGAACCCGGAAACCACATCTGGCGGCTCGACAAAGATAAAATTCGTCAACTGTTGTATCACCTCGTTTTCAGTGTGATTCAATCCTCCAGCGCCGAAAGCATCATTCGCATCCATATTTCCCGCAAGCCCAGCCAACTCAGCGTCAGCTTATGGACATCGCATCCCTGGCTCGGCGAGGGGTTGCCCCAATCAGAATTGAATAGCCACCAGATGGTTCATCTCACGCCTGAGACAGGCTTTGGCTGCGAGAACTCCAATTACGCGGCCTCAACCCACTGGCCAGCCTCCCCTGCCAGCCCTGGCCAGTCTTTTCCCCAACCGACTACAGCACCGTCAACCACCGCAGAACGCCGTGATTCCAAAGAATTATTACGGCAGAACTTGGGATTAGCGCTCAGTCGCCAGCTGGCCGAAATCCATGGCGGCAGCATAAAAATTCAGGGCGCGCCCGAGACGGGATATCGTTATGTTGTAACGATTCCTCAAATGACCGAAGCCGCTCAGATCCCCTAGGCTCCTCACCTGTGCGGCTGAAATTGAGATCTGGCCAACGGCCGCATGATTCTGCTAGAGCTAAATTCCGAGTATCAAATACTTAGATTTAGAAATATTTGGATGATTTAGAAATATTTAGATTTAGAAATATTTACAGACTTTCCTAAGATTTGCTCCCAACGGCCTGTAACCCTATCCTGCCTGATTTCCTAGCCATTGAGGGAACCATGCAGGACGTCAAAAGCCTAAATCTTCATCTTGCTAAAGACTTGATAATTTCCACAAAATGACGATAGATTAAGGTTAGTAAGCTAGGACACTAAATGAGCCCGCTGCTGATTTAGCATTTTGCTATGGAGTAAGGGTTTGTGATCTGGGAACGACTAACGTTTTGGTCTGCATCGAAGGAGCTGTCTGGCTGATGGACTACATAGACGAAATACTAGAAAAGTTAAAAGAATGGGCGCGCAGGCTGATTGAAGCTTTGCTTGATCCAAACGCCCAGCCTGAGCCTGAGCCGATTCCGATTCCCGTCAAAGATCCAGATCGCCGTCGTTAAGGCACTTTTATCTCAGTGTCTTC
>CASBQJ010000392.1 GCA_949127705.1 Synechococcales cyanobacterium PMM_0085 | reverse complement strand
GAGCATTCGTGGTGGCACCTGTGGGGGCATCCGTGGGCGATCGCCCAAGAAAGTCGCCCTGAGCTGGCACAATCGTCAAGACCACGCGGCTACCAATAGGCCCGCGCATCCGCTCAGCCGCTTCGTCTAGGGTCAAGTCTATAGCCGAGGTGCCGTCGATTTTGAGAATGCGATCGCGCGCCTTAATTCCCGCTTGATCTGCGGGTGACCCTTCAATTGGGGCAATCACCTGTAGCTCACCCGTGCTGATTTCCTGGGTAATCTGTAAGCCCACGCCTGTGAGTTCACCGGACGTATTCGTTTGTAGGCTGCGATACTGGTCGGGTTTTAACAGGCGAGTGTAAGGATCATCTAAACTGCCGAGAATTTCTTGAATGGCACTGTAGGTTTCTTCCCGATTGCGCAGGGGCTGCTTCAACCTGCGCTGACGCACCAGCCACCAGTTTTGGTGATTAAACGTATCGTCCACGTACGACCGATCGACAATCCGCCAAACTTCGTCTAGCAGTTTTTGCTCGTCTGTCAATGCTTGAGCCGCCGGAGCGCTGACGTTCAAAACCAGCATCAGCACCAGCGCCAAGAATAGCCCAACTCGAATTATCCGGTTCTTCATAGGTATAGATCTTAACCGTCAATCTTAGAAGTTGCCTAGGGCGATCTGAAACAGTTCCTCGGAAGAAAACCCCAAAACACGGACAAATTAACGTCTACAGATTCACGTCAGCCGGTTAATCTCGCTATATTAACAGAACCCGATCTAGGAAACCTCCAAAAATCAAGCATTCTATCGTGAAATCTGATAGATAGCCATGCTACATTTTTAGAGACGCCATACATCTTTTTTGGAACTCTTGCTTCATGTTTACAAAGCAGGTAACTGACTCAAAAGCTTACCAGTGGTTTGATGAACGGCTGGAAATCCAGGCGCTCGCTGATGACATCAGCAGCAAATACGTTCCTCCCCACGTTAATATTTTCTACTGTCTGGGTGGCATCACCTTGACATGCTTCATCATCCAGTTTGCCACTGGGTTTGCGATGACTTTTTACTATAAGCCTACGGTCACTGACGCATTTGAGTCCGTTCAGTATCTGATGACTCAAGTCAACTTTGGTTGGCTAATCCGCTCCGTCCACCGCTGGTCTGCCAGCATGATGGTGCTGATGATGATTCTCCACGTGTTCCGGGTCTACCTCACAGGCGGTTTCAAAAAGCCCCGTGAACTCACCTGGATTACAGGGGTGGTTCTAGCTGTGATTACCGTCAGCTTTGGAGTGACAGGCTACTCCCTCCCTTGGGATCAGCTGGGCTACTGGGCCGTCAAAATTGTATCTGGGGTTCCCAGTGCTATTCCAATTGTGGGCGATCAAATTGTCGAACTGATGCGCGGTGGCGACAGTGTGGGTCAGGCTACCTTGACTCGCTTCTACAGCCTGCATACGTTTGTACTGCCTTGGTCGATTGCCGTATTCATGCTGCTCCACTTCTTGATGATCCGCAAGCAGGGCATCTCTGGCCCTCTGTAAGTGGCTCAAGCAAGTGGCTCAACCAGTAGCTCAACAGGTGGTTCAGTATTACTTATCTACTCTTTGGACGCTAAGGAGAACACCCCTAAACTATGGCAACTATAAAGAAGCCGGATCTAACCGATCCCGCGTTGCGTGAAAAGCTGAAGCAGGGCATGGGCCACAACTATTATGGCGAACCTGCTTGGCCCAACGATCTGCTCTACATTTTCCCCGTCGTAATTTTTGGCACCATTGCCTGTTGTGTAGCATTAGCAGTGCTTGACCCGGCTATGGTTGGCGAAGCGGCTGATCCGTTTGCGACTCCTCTAGAAATTTTGCCAGAGTGGTATTTGTACCCGGCTTTCCAAATTCTGCGGATCGTGCCCAACAAGCTTTTGGGTGTGGCGCTACAGTCTGCCATTCCTCTCGGTTTGATGTTGGTGCCGTTCATTGAGAACGTCAACAAGTTCCAGAACCCCTTCCGTCGGCCAGTTGCTACCACGATTTTCATGTTTGGTACAATTGTTACCCTCTGGATGGGCATTGGTGCCACCTTCCCAATTGACAAGTCCCTGACGCTGGGTTTGTTTTAGGTCTAGCGTAACTACTCAGGCTATAGACAGCCCTCATCCCCTAGCCCCTTCTCCCAAGGAGGGAGAAGGGGAACCGAACCAGTTCAAAGTCCCTCTCCCCACTTGGGAGAGGGATTTAGGGTGTAGCTTGCTTCCCGCAGGGTGGGCAGACTGAGTAGTTACCTTTTGCATATCTGGCTCTGGTATGGGCGCTAACGTTTTCTAAGTGATATAACGTAGATGATGTAGCGTCAATCTTGCGGCGATTTTTCACCCCACTGCGTGTGAACGTATTACAGCACGAACGTCTTGTTGTGACCAGTGACTTAGCTGCCCTCAACGCAGTGCAGGGTTGGTTTAATGACTGTTGCACTTTTAATGCTTATAAGATTCCTTGGCTTAAAAATCAGATTTATCCTTTAAATTTGGCATTGGCAGAGGGCTTTTCAAATGCTGTACGCCATGCCCATCGGAATTTGCCACCCGAGACCGTGGTCGAAATTGATCTAGCTTTTTGGGATGATTGGCTAGAGCTGCGGGTTTGGGATCACGGACCACCGTTTGACCCAGATATCTTAAAAGAGCCGGAACCGGGCACGTTGCGTAAAGGTGGCTATGGCTGGTTTTTGCTAAGGCGTTTAGCCGATCGCGTTTCTTACGATCGCTATTTGGACGGGCGCAACTGTTTGCTGATTGTGAAATATGGATTTCAGCGGTGAAGCCGCCCTCGTACCTGTTTCTGTTTCTAGAAATTTTTGAGCAGGAAGGCGGGATTCAGTCCTATATTCAAGCTGTACTCAGGAGCTATGGGGAGCTAAACGATGTCCCCCCGGCTGTTATATTTTTGCTGCGCGATCGCCTAGAGCACTCTACGCTCCCGGCCTCACCCAATATTCGGCTGCGATCGCTTTGGCATCCCAATCCTCAAGTGGCAAGGCTAAAGCTAGCGATCGCCCTCCTCGGTTTTTTGTGGCACCAGCGCCCGCAGCGGGTATTTTGCGGGCATATTTACCTAGCGCCTTTGGTAGCCCTCTGCTGCCTGCCGCTGCGCATTCCCTATACGGTAATCACCTACGGGAAAGAGGTGTGGCAGCCGTTGCCCCAGCCGTTGCGCTTAGCCTTGCAGCGCGCCAGTCAGATTTGGACCATTAGCCGCCATACCCGCGATCGCACCTGCACCGCAAACCAGCTTTCGCCCGATCGGTTTCGGCTATTGCCCTGCTGTGTCGATGGCGATCGCTTTTTCCCTGGCTCCAAGTCTGCAATCTTGTTAGAGCAGTATGGACTAACAGGGGCAAAGGTCTTACTGACCGTGGCTCGGCTGTGGTCTGGCGATCGCTACAAGGGAGTAGATGTCACCATTCGGGCGTTAGCGGCGATCGCCCAGGCGATTCCTACGGTCAAATATTTGGTGATTGGTCGCGGCGACGATCAGCCGCGACTGGCGGCCCTAGCACAAACCCTGCATGTTGCCGACCGAGTTGTGTTTGCCGGGTTTGTGTCCACCGCTGCCCTGCCCGAGCACTATCGGCTGGCCGATGGCTATGTGATGCCGTCGCAAGAGGGGTTTGGCCTGGTCTATTTGGAAGCGATGGCCTGCGGCGTGCCCGTACTGGCAGGCGATGCCGACGGATCGGCAGACCCGTTGCAAGACGGACGATTGGGCTGGCACGTCGATCATCGTGACCCGACCGCTGTGGCGATCGCCTGCATTGAGCTGCTTCAGTGCCCAGTTCAATCTCAGCCTCTCAATATAGGATCGGCAGCGGGCATTGCCGACCCGCGATGCGATCGCCAGTGGTTGCGGCAGCAGGCGATCGCCAATTTTGGCAAAGCCACCTTGCCACGGCGGCTGCATGCCCTGTTGACCACGCCTGCTTGAGCGCCGCTAGTTTAGCTGGTGAGCCAGAACCGCCGATAAGAAACGGTATCATTTGGTAGGGGCATGGCAGTGCCATGCCCCACAGGATGTGTCGCATCTGGGATTAAACCCAGATAGGTTCCGTCTTGCGTGTGTTGTTCCTAGAATCGCCATGTCTTCTGCTGCTAAAACCATCCGTACTCTGGTCATTGCCGTTGTGTTGAGTGGGCTAGCTGTGGGTTGCCAGGAGAGCAAACTTGCTCAGTGCAACCGCCTGACTCAGGTCGCTAACAAAACCGCAGAAGAAGTGCAGACGGTGGTGCGAAATCATACTGTTCCGGATAACGGCGCGTTTTTGAAAGTGGCTGCTCAATACGAACAGGGTCAAGTAGCCATGAAGGCTGTAAACCTGTTTGACCCTCAGCTCCAAGCCTATCAGCAGCGGTTCATGGCGCTTTATACTGAGGTGGCTACCTCGGCCAAAAATGTAGCCCAAGGCATGGCTGCACAAAACTTAGACGCTACGACCCAAGCCCACACTACGTTTCAATCGGCTACCAGTTTAGAGTTGCCGTTGGTGGAAGAGGTCAACACCTACTGTGGCAGCGCATCGACCCCGCAATAGCCCCTGCCAATCGCTCTGTTCCATTCAGCCTGTGGCTTCTCTATGACTAAAAATTCTCCGCACCCGGCAGAACAGCGACTGGTGTTGTCAGATGTGAGCTACCAGCAGTTTGAGCACCTGCTGGTAGAGCTAGGTCAGCACCGCACTGCCCGTCTTACCTATGTGCGAGGCCAGCTCGAAATGATGACGCCGATGGCAGAGCATGAACGCTGCCGAAAATTATTGGAGTCATTAATTTTGATCTTGGCAGATGAGGCTGGCATGGCAGTAGAGGCGATCGCCCCCGTCTTAGTCATCCACCCCGAGCTACAGTGCAGCATCCAACCCGACGCCTGCTACTATTTGCCAGCGCCAGACTTGCAATTGTCAGGCAGGGCAGAGCGATCGCCAAATCCTGATGAAATTGTTACAATTCAGCTCCCTCAGCAGCCGATTCCAGACCTGTTGGTGGAGGTCAGTATGACCAAAAGTGCGCTCAACAAACTCGCCATTTGCGCCAGTTTGGCCATCCCCGAACTGTGGCAATATATCACCACGGGCGGAGACGATGTACTGAAGGGAGCGATCCGAATTTATCGGTTGCACAATCAAGCCTATGTGGAATCTACACACAGTTCCGCGTTTCCAGGGTTGACCCCCAACCAGATTTTGCAATTTCTCCAGCACAGCGACACCCTCGGTCTACAGCAGGCGATCGCTCTTTTGCGAGATTGGTGTTCACAGCAGCGCTAACGGCTGCAAATACGAGTCTCATAATCGGGCGATCGCCCACATCACACCCGCCAGATCTACCCAATCACACGGAGCGATCGCACCAAAATCCGCATGATTTCATTTGGGTTGAGCGGGACAATCAGCTGCGCGTCTGGTAAAGGAATCGCCGGACTCCAGAAATTTGCTTCGACATACCGCAGATTATGTAGGCGGTGGATCGTATGTTGGACGACCTCTGGGGTGCCGATTAGCAAGTGGCGCAGTGGAGTGGGTTCGGGGATGGGTGGAGTTGGGTAGGGATGCGGGGTATCTACAATCACCACAGGTGAACTCGCTACGGGAGGCGCATCGGTGGAGAGAAACGAAGCGATCATTTGGGGTTTCCTTGGGTAACGAGAGATTAGGAAAACCCAAAAATTTAGCCACCCCAGACTTACGGCTATGGCAAGCTGGGATGGCTAAGGGGATTGTCGTACAATTACCTCAGCCTCCAGACTGGCGTTAACAGTCTTTGGGGGTCAGCTACCGGACGTCGCTTGTAACAGCGTCCGGTAGCGTTGACTAAATTTTTGGGCGATTAGCAGACACCTTGGAGAACGGCCATCCGAAAATGCTGCATTGACAGATTAAAGCGCATCTAGCTAGTACAGTCAAGCTATTGGTGGCGAGAAAACTTACACAGTTTCCAATCTCAGCTGCTGTTTGCTAGTCAGCGTCATGGCAATTTTTTTCTCGTAATAGGCGGCCTCATTAATAAAAACAGGGTAAACGGTGGTTTCTCCTCGATAAGGAATCGCTTCTCCAGTAAATTTGAGAAACATCGGTTCGCCATCGGATAACGGCTCATAGTCTTTGAACTGGAGGTGGGGGTGAATGACGGCTTGCAGTTCACCGGATGCATTTCTGGGATAGTCTACCGATGAAATCACCTGATACACACTCAAACTGGGTGGCACAGGCAGAAATTCTCCCTGATTCATGGCATCGAGATAATCTAAAATGGCGTGAACCAATTGTTCTGTTTGCTGCAAGTAATCAGCATTGAGCACACCTTGGGCGATCGCACCCACTTCAATGGTGCAGCCCAAAGGTGAGAGCGATCGCAACATCGGAGCGTCTTGATTGCATTGCACCCCACAACAAACGCGAACCAACGGATTCCGTACACTCAGATAGGCCGCTAATCGCAAATTAATAGGATGTTTACTGGACGGTAAAATCGTCAAGCCCATATTTGCAGTTGTGCTGTGCAGATCGATGATCACGTCAGCATTGGGTTGGGATTTTGGCCCTAGCTGTGCAGCAATTTCTTTAGCACGTCTATCTTCGTAGCCCGTTAACGCTAGATTAGCCAAATCTTCGTTGGCAAAACAACGGTTCAAGTCACGATCGATATACCGTTGATTGGCCGCGATCGCCTCGGGGTTGGCCAATAACGTCACACATTCAAAGCTTTGCCGATGCAACAACTGGGGGAACTGCTGAAACTTCTTGATCAGGTAAATCCCGGTCAATTCGTTTCCATGGGTGCCACCGACAATCACAACTCGTCGAATTAAGCCTGACATGATAGAAAACCTCTCTCAGAAACATGGGACATTCAAGTCTTTGTGTCTTCGTGTCTTTATGCCCGTTATGCTCACTGTAAAAAAGTCCTTAGTATATGTCAAATACTAATTTTGACATACAATTATATTTTAAAAGTATTCTACCAAGCTTATGGAACTTCGCCACCTGCGCTACTTCATTGCGGTTGCCGATGAGCTGAGCTTTAGCCGCGCAGCAGAACGATTGCAGATCGCCCAACCGCCATTGAGTCAGCAAATTCAAGCCCTAGAATTGGAATTGGGTGTAACGCTATTCGATCGCAAAAAACGCCCGCTCCAGTTGACGCTGGCGGGACAGGCATTTTTATCAGAAGCGCGTTCGACGCTCGCAAACCTAGAACAAGCGATCCACAAAACCCAACGCATCCATCAAGGGGAATTGGGCCATTTGACCGTAGGCTTTACTAGCTCAATTGCTAATAGTGTGTTGCCCAATATCCTGCGAACGTTTCGGCAATACTATCCAGAAATCAATCTGATTTTACGAGAAGAAAGTAGCGGTTCCCAAATTCAAGGATTGCGCGATCGCCAAACTGACATTGTTTTCATCTATCGAACCCCTGACCTAGCCGACGTCAATGATCTAGAAATGCTGGTGCTCTGCCAACAAACACTGGTTGCCGTTTTACCCCAGCACCATCCGTTAACAGCCCAAGACAAAATTTCGCTAATTGATCTGGCGAACGAAGAATTTGTGATGCCTCAGCGTCCAGTTGTGTCTGGTTTGTCGGAGCAAATTTACTATCTGTGTGCTCAGGCAGGATTTGTCCCTAAGGTGGCTCAAGAAGCGATCTTTATGGTCACAATTTT
>CASBQJ010000391.1 GCA_949127705.1 Synechococcales cyanobacterium PMM_0085 | reverse complement strand
GTGCTAAGCGATCGCCTGCTGAGCTACCTGCGCACCAAGCCAAACGTGCAAATTATCGGCAATTCGCAGGCTGACCAAACCCTGCGGGTGCCAACGATTGCGTTTGTCGTAGACGGCATCGACAGTGCCACCATTCCCACCAAAATTGACCCATACCAAATTGGCATCCGCTACGGCGATTTCTACGCAAAGCGGCTGATTCAAGACCTGGGTCTAGCAGACCGCAATGGCGTTGTTCGCGTCAGCATGGTGCATTACAACACCGTAGCCGAGGTCGATCGCCTGGTGCAGTACCTGGAGCCAATCCTCGGCTAATTGGGTTGGTAGTCAGGGTATCAGCGGACTAGGAGTCTGAGGCGTAAATCTGCCTACCGTTCGTAGTGCAGGCTTCCAGCCTGCGCGGGCAAGATGCCCGCCCTACGGTCGCTAAACTTGTGCCGCCAGGTACTAACTCAGGCGCTTTTCCAAATACTGACCAATCATCTGCTGCTCCCCTTCGCGAGAAATAATAGTTTGGCGGGTGCGATAGAGTTGCCCCACCAGCTTAATTTCTTCTTCAAACGAGGAGCCTTTGTAGTCGGTGCGCAGGGTCAGCGTTTGAGGATTGGTGAAGTAAAAATCGGCGGTGACCGGTTTGGTTGTGGCAAAACCGCGATCGCGATATAGCACGCTACCTAGCGCCCCAAACAGCGTAGATCCTTGAGATTGTTTGCGGCCAGAGACAGACTCGGCACTGTCCCAAATCACTTCTGCGCCGCAGGTGAGGACGGTTTCGTCGCTCAACTCATGCAGCCCAGCCAGGGTAACGAGTTCTTCACAGCCTTGCTCCAAAAACCGAATCTGAAGCAAGCTCACCATTTCTTTGGTGTCGCCATCCGGCAACGTGTAGTAGCGCCGCTCCGAGCGCCACTGCCCAGCCGATTTTTGGAAAAATTCGGCAATTAGGGATTCATCCGTGGTCGAGATCAAGCGTTGTAGAATAGTCACCCAACCGTCTCCTCATACAAAAGATCCGAACATTAAATACAGCACACTTGTCAAGTACGCTGCCACTGCTTGAAATTTTTCTTAATATAGCGCAGATCATTCCATTTGCTACATCCCCCCCAGGAGGCAAGCTAGTCTCTAGGGCTATTCCCTAGAAACTAGAAACGCTATAGACTCATTTTGCTTAGACTTATTTTGCTTAGACTCAGTCGGGTAATATTTTTTAAACATGCAGCTTGCCAACCGACTCCAACCACTTCAGGCCAATGTGTTTGCCGATATGGATCGAGCCAAAGCCAGAGCACTAGCCGCCGGAAAAGAGGTGATTGACCTATCGCTGGGGTCATCTGACTTGCCTGCCCCTAGCCCTGTGTTGGAGGCGATCGCCCATTCCCTGGCTGACCCCAGCACCCACGGCTACTTACTGTTTCACGGCACGCAAGCCTTTCGCCAAGCTGCTGCTCAGTGGTATACCCAAAAGTTTGGCGTCGCCGTTGACCCCGAAACAGAAGTGCTAGCGCTGATTGGGTCGCAAGAAGGGACTGCCCATTTGCCCTTAGCCGTGCTGAACCCAGGTGACTTTGCCCTGCTGCAAGATCCCGGCTACCCGTCCCATGCTGGGGGAGTCTACCTAGCGGGTGGGCAGGTTTACCCAATGCCACTGCGGGAGGAGAACGAATTTTTGCCAATCTTTGCCGATATTCCCGAACCTGTGCTGGCTCAAGCCCGGATGATGGTGCTGAGTTATCCCCACAACCCGACGACGGCGATCGCCCCTCTCAGCTTTTTCCAAAGCGCCGTCGCCTTTTGCCAGCAGCACAATTTGGTCTTGGTACATGATTTTCCCTACGCTGATCTGGTCTTTACCGCCGAGCCGCCGCCCTCTGTCCTCCAGGCCGATCCAACCAAACAGGTGGCCATCGAATTTTTTACCATGTCCAAGTCATACAACATGGGCGGCTTTCGCGTCGGCTACGCCATTGGTAATGCCGAGCTAATTCGTGCCCTGCGGCAGATTAAAGCCGTCGTCGATTTCAATCAATATCGCGGCATTTTGAATGGGGCGATCGCCGCGCTCTCTGGGTCTCAAGCCAGCGTCCAGGCTGCAATCGATATTTTTCGCCAGCGCCGAAATACTACGATTCAAGCCCTGCACCAGATTGGCTGGAACGTTCCTAGCCCCGACACCGCTCTCTACCTTTGGGCCAAACTGCCCGCTCCTTGGGCCACCGACTCCATCGACTTTTGCACCCGGTTAGTCGAAGCGACAGGCGTTGCCCTTGCCCCCGGAGCTGGATTTGGTAAAGCTGGCGAAGGCTATGTCCGCTTTGCCCTAGTCCACGACCCGACAATATTGGCGATCGCCGTCCAGCGCATTGCCGAGTTTCTTCAAGCCGCTCCCCGCTCAATTTGACCGCTAGATGAGCATGTGGCAGTCTCTTCCTTAAGCATTAGGTGTTTTTCTTAATCTTTTGCTATAATCAGTAAAAATCTAGAAAAGGAATTTAACACATGCGATACACCACCGAAGAAGGCGGGCGCTTAAACAATTTTGCGGTTGAGCCTAAGGTCTACAAGGCTGAACCCCCCAACAGGAAGCAGCAGGTGACGTATGCTGTTTTGGGTGTCGGGGCATTCACATTGATTGGCGGGCTAATCGCGATCGCGGTGGCAGTGTCTTAGGTCTTTTAGAGTGAAAGTCCACTAAAACTTGTGTTGATTTGACCGGACGATTTCTTCAGAAATTGTCCGGTTTTAACTTGGCAGGAACTGAGACCGTCCACTTAAACCTCAAAACTTGGAACTTAAACCTGAATCACGCATTCCTTAGATCTCTACCTATCCTGAACCTGGTAGAAATCACTTGAAGATTTCTATAACTGGGCTAATCGTGGTTTGCTGTGTCAGATATTTCCTTCCGCACAATTTTAGGGTCAAATCAACAGACTTACCAACGGCTGAAGTTAGCGCTGAGCCTAAACTTACGGCGACAGATTTTCATTGCAGTGTGCGATGATTTGCCGTTGCGCGATCGCTTGGCTGAGCAGCTTCAGGCCGATTTAGCGAACCCCTCGCCGATTCAAGTTGATCGGCTGCGCTCAGAAGTTGGTGCTCGGGGCTATCCGCGCCTGGTCACAATGCCGCTCGACCTCAGCGATCCAAATCCCATTTTGCAAATCGCTCAATGGTTGGCGCAGTCTCCACCACCGCGCAGTGGCAAACGGCGGCTGCCGATACCTGCCTTTCAGCTGTTGGGCGTTGAGCAATTAACGCGTCAACCCGCTACGGTGCAGCGCTTATTTTTAACTCACTTGCAGGGAATTGAGCGCAGTTTACCTGTACTAGACTCTACCCTACTATTTTGGGTACCCCAGCCTTGGTTTCGGGTCTTGCCCCAGTCGGCCTTAGAATTTTGGCGCTGCCGTACCGCAGTGTTTGAGTTTGTTGGCGATCCAACCCCGCTGCCCCCTCGGCCCATCACGCAGATTGAGGTAGTACCCCATCCTCAACAGGCCGCCTGTGGAGTTGCAGCATCGTCTACGCTGGCTGAAACAGCGCCAGTACTTGCTGTTTTGCTGCCGGCCGCATCTAGCCAATCGCTGCCTCTGTCTGTATCGGTGGCACGTGATGTCTCTGCTGTAGGGCTGGACTTGACTCCTCAGCAGACGACTGCTGTCCCGCCGCCGCCCGCCGCATCCTTGGCTCAGCCCACTGCACCAGATCCGCAGAGCTATTTGATTGCAATGGACGCGATCGCCGCCCAGTTACCGGGTGGCACCTCTACGCTCTCACCAGAAGATGTCCAAATTGCTCAACTGTTAGATCAAATTGCCGCCCTGCATCAGCAGCAGGTCACTCCATCGGTGCTGGCAGACGCCTATCGCATTTTGGCCGATGCGTATCGCGGTCGCATTGAGCATGGCGATACGAAGTTTTCTACGTTGACGGCGGCGCTGCAAACCTATGAACAGGTGTTGATCCGGCTGCCCAATGGGTCTCCCCTCTGGAGCGATCTATTAAACGATGTGGGCAACCTGTGCTGGCTGCTATCTCGCCATACGCCTACCGCTGAGCAGGCTGTCCCTTACTTGCAGCAAGGGATTCAGACCTATCAACTGGCGCTGACCAAGCTCAACGCCGAAACCCAGGCCGATAACTATCCCATGATTCAAAACAACCTGGCAGCGGCCTATGCTGACCTAGCACGGTATGAAACCCCCGCCGAGCATTTGCAGCAGTCGGCGCAAGCCTATGCTGAAGCCCTGCGCTACCGAGACCCCCAGCACGATCCGTTGCGCTACGCCTCGACCCAAAACAACTTGGGCACCACCTATTGGAATTTGGCGCAGTACGATCAGCCACACGCGCGCCTGAAGCAAGCGATCGCCGCTTACAGCGAAGCCTTGCGCTATTACATGCCTGACCCAGATCCGCTCAACTACGCCATGATTCAGAATAATCTGGGTACAGCGTACTGGAATCTAGCGCAGTTTGAGCAGTCTGAAGCAAACTTAAACCAGGCGATCGCCGCTTACCAGATTGCCCTGCGGTATCGCACCCCCAACAACGGTGCCCCGGCCTTTGCCGCTACTCAAAATAACCTGGGCACGGCCTATTGGCATCTAGCAATCTGTTATAAAGACCAGCTTCAAGCACAGTCAGAGCAGTTGCAAAACGCGGTTCGGGCCTATGAAGCAGCCCTGCTTATTGCCACTCAATTAGCCCAGAGTGAACAATCGATACCCCTGAGTTTCGACCCTCATACGACGCACAATAACTTGGGCTTAGCCTATCACCAGATGGCGCTCTGGCAGGCCAAGTTAAGCCATTTTTCCGCTCAGACTACCTCGCTAGAAACCTCCTTACACCATCACCTTCAAGCCATGCAGGGATGGCAACATCAGCGTGACCTGCGACAGGTTGCCTTCAAGGGTGTACTGCAAAGTATGCGCACCCTTTACCTCCAGCTTGGGATGGCGGGGCAAAATTTGGCGCTCTCTAAAATTCCGGCTCACTTGCTGCCCGAAATTATGGCCAAGCTTTAAACGTTAGGTTTTTGCGGGGGTAGGGCATCTTAATGAGTAGACCAGAAGCATCCGCTAGCTGGCACCATCCTGTTTATTTGCCCCCCGCCCCCGGCAATGCCAATGCTGCTAAAGCAGAACAAAAATCAGCCCAAACATCCTCTCACTCAGAAAGCCCCGCCCAAAGCATCCGTATGGTTAGAGCGGCGAGTTTGGTTAACGGCGATCGCCATCGCAGTTGGCGTGGGCGGCCTGCAATGGTTAGGAACGCTGCAATCATCAGAACTATCTGCCCTAGACTGGATGTTTCGGTTACGGCCTGTCGAATCTGTAGACAAGCGGATTGTGATTGTCAGCATTGATGATCAAGACATCGACTATCTGAGTAGCTGGCCCATTGCCGACCAAACCCTCGCGACGGCGCTGAAGCAGATCAACGCGGCGCACCCCCGAGCCATTGGCTTAGATATTTACCGTCCCATTGCAGTTGGTAAGGGGCAAACGGAACTCCAAACCGTATTTGAAACCACACGTAATCTGATTGGCATTGAGAAAATTCGGGATGCCACCAGCCCAGGAATTCAGCCGCCAGACAAACTGAATCCGCGCCAGCAGATTGGGTTCAACAATGTCATCGTCGATAGTGACAGCCTGGTTCGTCGAGCTTTGTTATTGTGGACAATTGACGGCCAGCGGCGACGCAGCTTTGCCCTACAGCTAGCCATGCTATATCTCCAGGGAGACCCACGGCCTCCCTCAGAACTGCCACACAACCCAAGCCATTTGAGGCTTGGACGGACGGTGTTTCCACCGTTACAAAAGCATAATGGTGGCTATGCTGATATTGATGTGGGCGGCTATCAGATTTTGGCCAATCCCCGTGCGGCTCAATTCCCTACGGTGCCGTTGAAGGCGGTATTAACTGGGCAGGTATCACCAGAGCAATTCCGCGATCGCATTGTCCTGATTGGGTCTACCGCTGAAAGCCTCAAGGATTTTTTCTACACATCTTATAGTCAGCATGCCGATGGCAGCCTGCGACCTATGGCAGGCGTAGAGCTGCACGCTAATTTTATTAGCCAGCTATTAAGTGCAGTTTTAGATGGGCGATCGCC